>JADGNW010000501.1 GCA_017883315.1 Blastocatellia bacterium
CGCGAACTTGCGAAACGGTTCATAGCAATCTTTGAAAGCAGTGAATACGTCGTTGCTCCGTCGGGCTCATGCACGAGTATGGTGAGGATCTTTTACCCGGAGCTGTTCAAGGATGATCCTGAATGGCAGAAGCGCGCCGAGATGCTGGCCTCTCGAACGTACGAGTTCACCGAATTCCTAGTCAACGTTCTCGGTGTTGACGATGTCGGCGCCTGCTATCAAGGCAAGGTCGCGCTTCATCAGTCGTGTCATTTGCTGCGCGAGCTGAATGTGCGTACCGAACCTCAACGTCTATTGAAGACGGTCAAAGGAATCGAACTGGTCGAATTGGAACAGGCGGATTCCTGCTGTGGTTTCGGCGGACTGTTCGCAATCAAGTATCCACACATCTCGGGCAGCATACTTCAGGAGAAGATTGATTGCATCAAGAAGTGCGGCAGTGATGTGGTTGTGGCTTGCGACGTGGGTTGCTTGATGCACATTGGCGGCGGCCTGAGCAGGCAAGGTGTGACAACACGAACGATGCACATCGCCGAGTTGTTGGCGAAGGGACAGTGATAGGCCCTATAGGTCGCATTGGTCCTATTGTCACGTTTCACGGATCATTCCTATGCACGTAACAACCGAAGCATTCATTCGAGACTCGACGGCGGCGGTTCAGAATAAGACTTTGCAGTCGCGACTGCGAGTGCTTACCACCTTCACGATCAAGCGCAATGCTGCGTTCGCAAGTCTCGAAAACGGCGAAGCACTGCGCGATCAGGCTCGCTCCATCAAGGAAAAGACAATCGCCCGCCTCGACGCTTACCTCACTCAGCTTGAAGAGAATGTTGTTCGACTCGGCGGCAACGTTCATTGGGCCCGAACCGGCGAGGAAGCGCGCGCCATAGTCCTCGACCTCGCGCGCAAGAACAATGTGAAGCGCATCGTCAAGGGCAAGTCGATGGCAACCGAGGAGATCGAGCTCAACGAGGCGCTCGAACAAGCAGGTATCGAATCAGTCGAAACCGACCTCGGCGAGTACATCGTCCAACTCGCACATGAGAAGCCTTCGCATATCCTCGCGCCCGCTGTCCATAAGTCGAAAGAAGACGTCGCCGAATTGTTCGCGCAAAAACTCGATGCGCCAAACTTGAAACAAGCTGAAGAGATGACCGCGGTCGCGCGCAAACGGCTACGGGAAAAGTTCTGCGCCGCGGATATGGGAATAACCGGCGCGAACTTCGGCATTGCGGAAACCGGCACAATCGTTCTGCTCGAGAATGAGGGAAACATCAGACTGAGCACGACGCTTCCGCGAATACACGTGGCGTTGATGGGTATAGAAAAGGTGGTCCCGACACTCGGCGACCTGGCGGTGTTTCTCAAGATCCTGGCGCGCAGCGCAAGCGGACAGAAGATGTCGAGCTATGTGTCTTTTATTAGCGGCGCTCGCAGAGCGGGTGAAACCGACGGCGCCGAGGAGTTTCATCTGATCATTCTGGACAACGGGCGCACGCGACTGCTGGCTGACGAAGAAATGCGCGAGTCGCTCTACTGCTTGCGCTGCGGGGCGTGTCTGAATGTTTGCCCGGTGTATCAGAAGGTCGGCGGTCATGCTTATGGAACGGTGTACTCGGGGCCGATCGGCTCGATTCTGACGCCGGCGTTTGCCGGACTTGAGAAGTCCAAGGACTTGCCGTTTGCGTCGACGCTGTGCGGGGCGTGCCGCGAAATCTGTCCAGTGAGAATCGACATACCGAGAATCCTTTTGAAGCTTCGAAGCGAATGGGCCGAAGGTGATCGCGCTCACCGTGCCGGCGCGCCACTCACTGAACGGCTTGCGATCAAGCTCTGGGCTTTCGCGATGCGCAGGCGTTTTCTTTATAGCTTTGCGTTCAGGACCGCCGCTTTCCTGCAAGGTCCAATGTTGGAGGACGGCAAACTCAAACGCCTGCCGTTCGCTTTTGGCGGCTGGACGCAGAATCGAGATTTCCCGGCCCTCGCAAGAAAGTCATTTCGCTCGATGTGGCGCGACGAAGAGTCGCGATGAGGTGATTTTTGGCTGGTACAAGTGCCAGAGAAGAAATACTCGGCAAGATAAGCCGCGCTTTGAAATCGGAAGCGAACTCGGGACCGCCTCGCCCGAACGGCCCTCGCGCATCGAGTGACGAGGCCCGCCTGGCTCTTGAGATCAGAAGTCGGTGCGAACACAAACGCCAAAATTTGATCGAGCAATTCGAATCGGAGCTTGTGAAGATCGGGGTACGGGTCTACCACGCTGCAACAACCGATTCCGCCGCTGAGTACATTGAACAGATCGCTTTGAAGCGAGTGACAAAAACGGTTGTTGCGGCGGATGCTGAGGTCGTTGAAGGGATCGGCCTGCAGAAAAGACTCGACAGAAACGGAATCAGATACGTAACAGACGCGAGCGACGCAGAGTTTCGCCGAACCGCCATCGAAGCCGGCATCGGTGTGTCAGGGGTTGACTACGCGCTCGCCGACACCGGCACCCTTGTGTTGCTTGCACGCACGGGGCAAGCTCGCTCGATCTCTTTGCTACCGCCAGTTCACGTCGCTATTGTGAAGCCTGATCAGATTGTTTCGGGCTTAGACGACCTCTTTCAGTTATTGCGGTTCGAGAAAGGCGTGAACGATCTTGGAAGCGCGGTTACGTTCATCACAGGTCCGAGCAGAACAGCAGATATAGAGCTGACTCTGGTGGTCGGAGTGCACGGTCCACAAGAGCTCCACGTAATCCTGCTGAAGAACTGACCTCAGATCAACACGGCTTTCAGATCTTTACTATCGAGTACCAACCATTCCGATTGAGTTGCCGCCCAGGGCTATACAGCAAAATTCAGAAGTACAATCTAGCCGTTTGACGCGGCTGATTCGCCGCCCTCAACAGGAAACCCTTTTTCGAACCAGGCACTGAAGCCACCCGCCAGCGGTCGAACCTTTTCAATACCTCGACGCTTCAATAGCAGCGCCACACGGGCGCTCGTAGCTTCGTTCGGTCAGGTGCAAAACAACACTATCTCGCGGTCGCGAGGGATCTGCGCGTGACCTTCTTCAATTTTGTCGGGCGCCAGGCGAATGGCTCCGCGAATAGTTTGGGGCGCGGCATCGAAGTCCAGCGATTGACGTAAGTCGACGATGACCACCTCGTCACCTGCTTCGATCTTGCGGTTCAGCTCGTCGGGAGTGATGCGCGCGATTCGCAAGCTGCGGATGAATCGGCGGCGCTGAACGTATTTCCAACCGATGTACGCTCCAAGCGCTCCGGCGAGGATCACCAGCAGAGAGAAACCCAAACCCGCCACACGCGCGGCTACTTGTTCAAGCTGGCTGCTGAACGCATAGCCGAGCACGACGAAGGAGCCAAGATACAGCAAAGCTCCAAGCGCATCGAAAATCAAAAAGCGCCCAAGTCGCATTCCGATAATTCCCGCCAGCGGCGGCGCCATTGTGTTCAACCCGGGAACGAACTTGGCGATGAGAAGTGAGCGAGCGCCGTGTCGAACGAAAGCGCTTTCGGTCTTGCGAACGCATGAGTCCGGTTCAAGTGAAATGCGGCAGAGCAGATTCAGCACCTTGCCACCGCGCACTCTTCCGAATTGATACCAGCTCACATCGCCTATTAACGATGCGAACACCGCAAGCGAGATCGCGAGCCACACGTTCATCTGGCCTGCGCCGGCGAGCGCGCCCGCGGCCAACAGGAGTGGCGTCGCTGGGAGGGGTAACCCGAGCTGTTCGGCTAACACCCAGAAGAAGAGGACCGAGTATCCGTGACGAATTAGAAATTGAAATGTCTCGTCCATCTTGCTTACAAGCTGCTCGCGTGACGCCGCGTCAGCGTCGTCATATTAGCGCACTACGCGAGCGCTCGCCCAGCGTGCGAAACAGCAAGCCTGGGAGCACAGCATCCGCCGGGCCCCCCAAGAACTGCTGGTGCGTTGAGAGCCCATCGGCTTTGATATAAGATTCAATCCACGAAGAAATTCAAAGCAAGCGAAGGAATCACCGGCAAGCTGAAGTTTGTCGAACGTCCAAAGGAGTTCCTATGCGGTCAAGTATTCGTCTCTTGCTGATAGTCCTTGTTGCCGCGGTGCTGATAGCGCCGATCATTCCAGGAACCCGCGCGGCGCAGCAACCCTCGCAAACGACTCCCCAGCCGTTCGAGCCGCTCGTCAACCGTATTCGCGAAGCGCTCAAGCTGAACGACCAACAGGTCAGCGAACTGCGAACTGTTCTGACGAAACACGCCCCAAAGTTGATCGAGCTTCGCAACCGTGCGCAAACGAACCCCTACGCGCCGGGGCTTCAGACGGAAGTCGATAAGGAACAAAAAGCGATTCGCGAAGAGTTGAGCGCGTTCCTCGATGAAGATCAAAAGGGCAAACTCGCAAGCGTCGACACGAGACCGCTGGTCCCGCTCGGACCGGCTTTCATGGTCATCAACATTTCTCCGCGAATCCGCATCGAGCCGGGCTCGTCCACGCTTGCGAGCGCCGAGCACTTGATTCCGGCTCCCGTTGCGCTGGCGAAGGGCCGCGTCCCGCGCTTGACCGAGGATCAGAAGATTCTTCACTTGCTCAATCGAATCGCCTTCGGTCCTCGCCCCGGTGACATCGACCGGATCAAGCAGGTCGGCGTCGATCGCTTCATCGAAGAGCAGTTGCACCCGGAGACAATCGATGATTCGAATCTTGAGACACGGTTAGAAGTGTTACCAACTCAACGCCTGGCATCCGCTGAGCTGTATCAGTTCTATCCCCCACCACAAGTCGCCGAGCAACGCGCAGCCGAGAAGAATTCCCCGCCCGTCTTCGGCCGTCCACCGCAAGTCATCGGCGAGCTCGTTCAGCAGAAGCTTGTGCGCGCGGTGTCGAGCAACAGACAGTTGCAAGAAGTCCTGACCGATTTCTGGTTCAATCACTTCAACGTGTTTGCGCAGAAGGAAGCGGATCAGTGGTTGGTGACCAGCTACGAACGAGAAGTGATTCGCCCACATGCATTAGGCAAGTTCCGCGATTTGCTGCTTGCGACTGCCCAGAGCCCGGCGATGCTTTTCTACCTCGACAACTGGCTGTCGGCTTCATCGGATTCCAAGCAGCCTCGTCCTCCCAGGCCGCCGTTACCGCCAAACGGGCAACCGCCGAAACCGGCTCCTGGAGCCATTTCTAAGCCACCCGACGCAGCAATGACCGCTAACCGCGCCGATCAAGACTCTGCGATGATGACCAGGAAAGACGGCTCCCAAAATCGGCCATCTAACGAGCCTGCGAAGGCGGCAGCTCCGCCGAAACCGCCTCCGCGCAAGCCCGGCATCAACGAGAACTATGCTCGGGAGTTGATGGAGCTTCATACGCTGGGCGTCGAAGGCGGCTACACGCAGAAGGATGTGCAAGAGATCGCGCGCTGCTTTACCGGCTGGACCATCGATCGGCCGTTTCAGGGCGGCGGGTTTGTCTTCCGCCCGTGGATGCACGACAACGGCGCCAAGACTGTGCTCGGCGTTACCATTCCTGGCGGCGGCGGCCTCAACGACGGACTGCGCGTGATCGACATACTATCGAGGCATCCTTCGACCGCACGCTTCATCTCGAAGAAGCTGTGCCAGCGTTTTCTCTCCGACGATCCGCCGCCGCAACTTGTCGAACGAGTCGCACAAGTATTTCTTAAGACGGACGGCGACATTCGTGAAGTCATTCGTGCGATCGTCACTTCGCCAGAGTTCAACTCGCCTGCTTCGTTCAGAGCGAAGATCAAATCTCCGCTCGAGCTAGCGGCGTCGGCTATTCGAGCAGTTGACGCGGACACGAATGGCGCTCCCGCATTGCACGATTGGATTCGAAGGATGGGCGAGCCTCTCTACCAGTTCGCGTTCCCGACCGGCTACGGCGAAGACTCCGCGAAGTGGGTGAACACCGGAGTGTTCTTCAATCGAATCAACTTCGCGGTAGCACTTGCGAACAATCAGATCAACGGCACGAGCTTCGATCCGATGCGGCTCGTTTCGACGGACATCGCCGCGAACTCAGACCAGTTAACGAGTCAGTTGGCTGGACTGATTGTTCACACCGAACTGTCAGCCGACAGCCTGCGCGCAGTTCGAGCAGGGCTCGCAGATCAACCGCCGGTGGCCGCAACAAGCGCGGCCCGTCCAGCGATGAACCATAGCCAAACAACGGGCCAACGTCCGGTGGCGGTTCCGGTCAATGCGGCTTCGACAACTGATGCCGGCGGTGAACGCCGTCGCATCGCTCAAGTGATCGGCTTGCTGATGGGTACTGCCGAGTTTCAGCGCAAGTAATCCATGAAGTGAAAGTGGGGAGGTGAAAGTGGAAATACAAACTCAGATAGACGTAAGAGTGATCGCCAAGGACGGTAAGTATCTTGGTGACGACATTGGGGGAGCACTGGTCACGATCCACGACGTCCAGACAGGCGAGTTGCTCGCTCACGGCGCGACCGCGGGCGGATCCGGAGTCGCTAACCTGATGGATATTCCTCTCCCGCGCTACGCCGTTTTGCCGGTGGATCAGGCGTCCGTGTTCACAACCAAGCTTGACCTGGACGAGCCAAAACTAATCAGAGTGACCGCGTATGGGCCGCGGGCCGCACAGCGATCGGCTAACACAGTGTCGCAAACTCAATGGGTTTATCCGGGGAAAGACATAACAGGTGGCGCGAAGGGCGGCGGCTTCCTTCTGGAAATACCCGGCCTCGTGGTTCAAGTATTGAATCCTCCCACTCACTATCTTCCACAGACCGCGCCGGAGCACATCGAGATCAGAGCTAACGTGACGATGATGTGCGGATGCCCGATAGGAGTCGGTCATCCACCCTGGCATCCAGCTCAATTCGAAGTGAAAGCGGTGATCAAGCAAGGAACGACGATCGCTACCGAGGTTCCACTCGAGTACGATGCGAATGCGCCACTTGGAGTGCCAAGTCAGTTTGCCGGTAAGTGGGTTGTGCCGCCCAACAACTCGGGCCAACCCGCGATCTACGAAATAATCGTATTTGCGTTTCAGCAGAAGAATGGCAACACCGGGGTCGATCGAGCGACGGTTATCATTCCTGTCGCAACAGCGGCCAATTCAGAAGCCGATCAGACTCCCTCTTAAGAAGCGGCCTTGACAGCCTTTTGGGGCCTCGCTGATAATGCGCCAGGTCAGGAACACTAGAGAGTAAAGAATGGCCTTCGGAAACTTACAACGCAACAATGACGGAGCGAGTGACGCAAAGGGTTACCGCTTCTTCCGGTTTAGTTCATTTAGCTTTAGCACCGCAGCTATAGCGGAGGGGGCCGGCGTCTAGTCCGAGAACGGATATCAAAGTTTTCTGAGGCCCGCACCTTCCGACGAAGGGAGCGGGCCTCAAAGTTTTTGTGGAGAGAGCTCATGGAAGACACGATGGGAACAGCTAAGGTTGCATTCCAAGGCGAACACGGAGCCTTCAGCGAAGACGCAGCGCGACAACTGCTCGGTTCCAACATCGAGACGATTCCCTTTCGGACCTTCGAGGAGATGTTTGAAGCGGTGTCAACCGGCGCGACTGATGCGGCGGCCGCTCCGATCGAAAACAGCCTCGCGGGTTCAGTCCACAAGAACTACGACCTGCTGATGGAGCACGATCTTACGATCATCGGCGAAACGAATTTGAGAATAGTTCATCACTTGATCGCGCAGCCGGGCGTCGCGCTGTCGGAGGTTCGCCGGGTCTATTCCCATCCGGTCGCGCTCGCGCAGTGCGAGAGATTTCTTCGAGCTAATCCACAAATCGAAGTCGCTCCGGCTTACGATACCGCCGGCAGCGTGAAGATGATTGTCGAGAGCGATTCGAAAGACGAAGCGGCGATCGCGGGCGCTGCTGCGGCAGCGGTCTACGGCGCCGAGATCATCGTCGAAAGCATCGAGGACAATGCGAAGAACTACACTCGGTTCTTGTTGCTGACTCGCCCTGAACGCGCTGACTCGATCAAAACGGTCGCCGGCTCTAAGGAACGAAAGACTTCGATTGTCTTTCGCGTCGCCAATCAACCGGGAGCGCTATTTCGCTCGATCGCCGCCTTTGCGCTTCGAGATATTGACCTGACTAAGATCGAGTCTCGCCCGATCGAAGGCCGTCCGTGGGAGTATTCATTTTATGTCGATCTCATTGGGGATCAGCACGAGCCTCGCGTCGAACGCGCGCTTGCGAATCTCGCGGAGCTTGCCGAAAGCGTGCGTGTGCTTGGAAGTTACCCGAGGAGTAATGAGTGATGCGTGAATGCATGATCGGCCCTATAGGTCGCATCGGTCCTATTGCCACGTTTTCACGTTTCACGCATCACGATTCATTACCAGGAGAACCAACAATGATCATCGCAATGAAATCCA
>JADGNW010000502.1 GCA_017883315.1 Blastocatellia bacterium
GTGAAGCCGGCATCGAAGTTGAAGTTGGGCTTCTGGAAGAGCGCGCGATCAGATTCAACGAGAGCTATTTCAAGTTCGTCACATCGCGGATGCCTTTCGTTCATGGAGTTATCGAGTATCCGGACGAAGATCGAGGGGAACGATGGAGGCCCTCGCGCGCGTTTGTGAATGCAGCCTGTGAGTGTGACGCAATAATCGCCGGCGCCAGTCGCGAGCTGAGCCGGTTTCTGGTAACAGAGAGCCTGAAGCGCGATCGTCACCGCCCTCTCGTGATTATCGCCGACGCCAACGAAGTGAATTTGGTCGGTCGCGTGGCGAAGGGCAGGGACCGCGAGAGAATCGCTCTAGTTGCAGTGGCGCCACAATCGGAAGTGGACGCTTACTCGCAGAAGGTGGCAACATTCCCTTCACCGTCGAGCGTGCCCGCATTCGTTGGGCCGGATCTGGAATCAGCACTACAGGAGTTAGCTCGAGCGCAGATCACCAGCGTGATCAGCTTGCCGAGCGGTTTTGACTCCGATGATCCGAGAAACTTTGCGCTGATCGATAAAGTGACGTTAGTCGTTCCGAAACGAATGTGGAGTGAATCACGAATGGGGCTGATGTCGATCGGTGAGCTTGAATTCGAACTGAAAGATATCAGTACCGTCGACGCGGATGAATTTACTGAATTGACCGGTTATCCTTCACTGCGCGGAGCTGCTTAACACAATTGATCAAGGCGAAAAAAAAACTGGGGCAGAATTTTCTAACCGATCGCCAAGTCGCGCGGCGGATCATCGACGCAGTCTCACCGGAGGGAACCGATGCGATTATTGAAATCGGATCTGGCACTGGCGCGCTCACGCACATGCTTGCGCAACGGAGCGGCCACTTAGTGGCAATCGAGATCGATGCGCGACTAGCCCGGGAACTCGGCGGTACAGCGAAGGCTGAGAACATAACGATCGTCACCGCCGACGCTTTGAGTTTGAATTGGGATGAGCTTATTGACGATGCGAGGTCGAAGTTGAATGCCGCTCCTGGACCTGACGAAGGCCTAGGTCGCGTTCGAATCGTTGCGAACCTTCCTTACTACATCTCAACGCCCATAATCGAAAAGCTGCTCTCGCTCGGACGCCGAATATTCGACATGACACTCATGCTTCAGAAAGAAGTGGCAGACCGAATCGCGGCCGAGCCAGGCGGCAAAGAGTACGGCTACCTGTCCGTGATGGTGCAGTACTACTGCGTTGCGACCAAGCTATTCGAAGTTCCGCCGTCCGCGTTCACGCCCGAGCCGAAGGTGAACTCGGCGGTGCTTCGGCTGCGCGTGCGTGAGCAGCCGGCGGTGAAGGTTTGGGACGAGCGCAAATTCTTTTCGCTCGTGCGAGCTTGCTTCGCTCAGCGCCGCAAGACCATTCTGAACAACTTGAAGGCAGCGGCGGCTTCGCAAGGGTTTAAAACAGACGTGGAAGTGGCTCTGGAAGCTGCTTCGGTGGCGCCACAGCGCCGGGCTGAGACGCTGTCGCTTGCTGAGTTTGCGTGCTTGTTCGAGGCGCTATGCGTCGTATGATTGATTTGTTGTTCGATTCGGCAGGTTATGTTGTTATGATTCTCGCTCGTGAATTCGAACCTCTTCGTAGATTGGAAGATATCAGGCGAGTTAGGGCAAGTTAGCGCCAGTTAGAAGGATATGTCAGAAAACAAATTGGAAATTATACCTCTCGGCGGCGTTGGCGTGTTCGGGATGAACATGATGGCTATGCGCTACGGCGGCGAAACGATCATCATCGACGCCGGCATGGGTTTCCCCGAAGAGGATGCTCCCGGCGTCGACATCATCATTCCGGACTTCTCATTCATCGATCAGTACCGTGATGAGATCTCAGCCATCGTGTTGACGCACGGGCACGAGGATCACATCGGCGCGGTGCCGTTTCTGCTTAAGGAAGTCAACGTACCAGTCTATGGAACTCACCTTACACTTGCGCTGCTTGAGAACAAGTTTGACGAGCACCGACTGAAGGCCGAGCTTCACGCGGTCGAGTCCCGAGACCGGGTTGCGCTCGGCAACTTTGATGTCGAGTGGATTCACGTTTCGCACAGCCTTACTTCGTGCACGGCGGTGGCGGTCACAACTCCGGTTGGCGTGGTGATTCACTCCGGAGATTTCAAGATTGACGAGACGCCGGTCGTCGGTCCCCAAACGGATCTTGAACGTTTGTCCGAATACGGCGATCGAGGTGTGCTCGCGCTGCTGGCTGATTCGACAAACGCCGAGCGTCCCGGGCGCACGCAGTCTGAACGCGCGGTCATCCCGGCGCTCGAAACAATATTCGAAGAAGCAGAAGGCCGAATCGTGCTGAGTTGTTTCACGAGCTCAGTTCACAGAATTCAGATTGTGCTCGACCTGGCGCGCGAGTACGGGCGGCGCGTCGCGTTGCTGGGCAGAAGCATGTTGCGAAACGTCGAAACCGCAGACAGCCTTCGTCAGCTAAGCGTTCCCGACGGCATGTTTGTAAGCCCGTCAGAAGCGCGGCAGATGAACGACGATGAAATAGTGCTGCTCGTCGCGGGATGCCAGGGCGACCCGATGTCGGCGATGACCAAGCTTGCAACGGACCAGCACAAGAATCTCTTTGTTGATGCGGGTGATACTGTAGTACTTTCGGCGCGTCAAATTCCGGGGAACGAGCCGGCGATCTCGCGATTGATCTCTCACTGCTACAAGCGAGGCGCTCGAGTCATCGACAGCAGTGTCGCGCGGGTTCACGTGTCGGGTCACGGGAGTCAGGAGGATTTGAGGATACTGATCGAAGCTACCAGGCCGCAGTTTCTTGTGCCGATTCATGGCGAACACCGCCAGCTCTACAGGCACAGGGATTGGGCCAGGACTCTTGGTATAGTCGAGCCGGAGAACATCGTCGTGTTTGAGAACGGCGACGTGCTCGAGCTTGGCGAGGACAGCGCCGAATTAACGGCGACCGAATACGTCGGCCGAACGTTCATCGATGCGAGCTACGAACGAGTCGAAGACATGGTCGTCCGCGACCGTAAGCACCTTTCCTACGATGGCATCGTGCTGGCAATAGTCGCGATCAATCCCACATCCGGAGAGCTCGAGTCCGACCCTGAAGTTGTCACGCGAGGATTCATACACGAAGAAGACTCGAGCGAGATGCTTGCCGACCTAAAGCAGTTAGTCGCAGAGACAGTCTCGACCGCGGGGCACGAAGAGCGCACCGATTACGCGGTGATCAAAGAGAAGATCCGAATTGCGTTGAAGCGCTCCATTCAAAAGTCGACGGGCCGCCGGCCGATGATCATCCCCGTCGTGGTCGAGGTGTAGCCGTAAGGCAAAGTTGAAAGCTCTCTACGGTTGCGAACCGGGCAGGAAATTGTTTTTGCCCAACTCGCCGCTCTCAGTCGAATGTGGTAAATTCAATATGATGATTCGCACGAGGTAGTGATGCCATGAAGACATCTACTGAGAACAACGCAAGTGAGACAACACTCGATCCCGAACCGTTTACACCCAAGACACCTTTGGGTAAGAAACTCCTGGCTATTCGCAGCAATATTATCGCCGACGGCCTCCCGCTACTGACGCAAGAGGAAATCGAAAGGGAAATCGCCGAACGCAGAGGCGGCTTCAACAATGGGTCTCTATGATCAGGACCTACCTTGATGCCGGCGTTTTGATCGCAGCCGCTCGCGGGAGAGCACCTCTTGCCACAAAAGCATTAGACATTCTTGATGATCCCAACCGACAGATCGTTTCAAGTGTTTTCCTGAAGCTGGAAGTACTACCTAAGGCTGTCTATCACAAGAACACCTCCGAGGTTGAATTTTATGAGGCAGTATTTGACGCCGTGACAGATTGGGCTGAATCCACAGATGAGATTATCGAAAGAGGGTACCGCGAGGCCCTGGCCTTTGGATTAGCGGCGCTTGATGCTCTTCATGTGGCCGCTGCCGTGATTCTAGGTGCTGACGAATTGGTGACTACTGAGAAAAGCGATAAGCCGATCTACCGAACTGGGGCGGTTAGAGTTGTATCGCTATGGGAATGAATAGCAATCTGAGAGGCAAGGCAAGCCTAACTGTCTGCCGCATTGAACCGAGCATACAAAAGACAACAGGTCGCCGACCTATGATCATTCCGGACTTGTTGAGGTTTGATCGTTGACTAGAATTTGGAAGCGGCGGTTGTTCTTTGGAGTCGTTGCTGTTCTGGTGGCGTCTCTTGCGATTTACGCTTCGTGGATCGAGCCGTACTGGA
>JADGNW010000503.1 GCA_017883315.1 Blastocatellia bacterium
ACTGAGTTCGTTCTTCGTTACGGAAGGATGGATGATCGTCGGCGGCGTGACGTCGTTCGCGTTTAACTCGGCTATTACGCTGTTCACCCTGTTCTTTCTTTTTCGCGAAGGCAGGTCCATGCGAAGGAGAGCTGCCGCGATCCTACCGCTCAGCAGCGAGCAGGTTGAAAAGCTTTTCGGTGGGATCGAAAACACGCTGATCGGGACGGTGTATGGCGGACTCGCGGTTGCAGCGGTTCAAGGGACGCTGATCGGTCTCGCGCTTTGGGTCTTAGGGATCCCCTCGCCGGTTTTGTGGGGAGTCGTCGCGTCATTTTTTGCGCTGTTGCCGGTGGGTGGCACCGCGGCGGTGTGGGTGCCGGCTTCGATCTATCTGCTGGCCAGCGGCAGTTGGATAAAGGCGATCATCTTGGTTGGGTGGGGACTTGTCGTTTTTATGATCGATAACGTGCTGAGACCTTACCTGATTGGCGGTCGAACTCAGTTGCACCCATTGCTGATCTTCTTCGCCGTCTTCGGCGGCTTGAACGTTTTTGGTTTTCTTGGTTTGTTTATTGGTCCGGTCATTCTGGCTGTGACCATCACGCTGCTGGGCATGTTGAGAGATGAAGGCCGCGTATCGACTGCGCACCCGCACGAAGAGAGTGCCGGCCCGGCCGCGGTCAACGATGGAGGTCCATCTCCGTAAGCTATCTCGCCCGGCGCGACCGGCATGCGCGGCAGCGCTGAGCACAACCAACTCACCGCGTTAGTCCGGACGCGGCGGTCCTCGTTTTATTCTCGCGCGCAGGTCGTCAAACGAAAAAGTCATCATGCTCTCGAGCCACCACGTAGCTCCCGCCTTGATGAACGGCTGAACTTTCTTGAGCGCTTGCTTGCGATTGGTGCCTGATGTTTGGCCCCCGGCGATGATGTCGAACGGAGAGGCTTGTTGGCGATGCTCGTCAACGAACCGCTTCAACTCGCTAATCTCGGAAGCGGTCATTCCTGTCATGCTTTTGTACTTCTGCGGGATGATTCCGTCCCATCTAAGCGCGCGCTCCATTGATTTTGGCTTCTGCCACACGCCGGGAACCCATATTGGAATCCTCGGAGACTGAACGGCCTGCGGCAGCATCGTCATCTCCTGAACCTGATAATGTTCCCCACTAAAACTGAACGGCTTGCCGGTCCACAATCCCGTCAGTATCGCCAAGCCTTCATCTAGTTTCTGCGCGCGAACTCTGATGTCCATTGGCTCACCGACTTTGAAGAATCCCCCATCGTCTTCGGCGGCCCCAAGTCCGACTCCAAGGATCAGACGGCCGTTTGACAGATGATCGATGCTCAGAGTTTCGCGAGCGAGCTTCCACGGACGCCGCCGCGGCACCGGGGTTATCATCGTGCCGATGCGGATGCGTTCTGAACGCGTGGCCATCACCGCGAGACCTACCCACGGATCGAAGAAGTCGAACGCGGGAAAGTCTTTGGTCTCGATCGCCATTGCGTCCGAGATAAACAGCCCATCCCAGCCGGCTGCCTCAGCCTCTTCGGTGAGGTCGCCAATCGTACGCAAGTCCCAGCCGTCAACGACGAAGCCGTATTGCATATGCGCTCCTTTCAAGAGTCCGACAAACGTCAAAGTTCGTCGGAGACCCAGCAGCCTGCGCGATGATGTAGCGTAGACTGTCCAGTCTGCGCCTGACTTCACATCCGCTCGAATATCGAAACCTTGCGCAGACTGGACAGTCTACGCTACCAGGAGAACCCACAATCATCATCGCCCCGCAGTATAAGGGCGTTGCCAGACATCTCGTGTCATATTTCACTTTATTGCTCTGAGCGACAAACCGAAACGCGGGGTCTTGCATCGAAGACGCTCTACTTTACAACGCAAGAGGGGCTGCTGTACGCTCTTGTTCCGAGGGAAAGGCTCCTATCGTTAACCTTACAACCGGTGAGGAATCGCATGCTGTTCAATAGGTTCAAGTCTTCAGGTCGCGGATTCGCTCTCTCTCCCAATTGGCTTCAGGAGTTTTTCCGCCGCTACACTTTTCTTGCGCTGGTAGCGCTATCCGTCATCGCCGGAATCATGTTCGGCGCGACCGTAGCCTATCAGGCGAGCATGACCGAGCAGGCCCAGGAGGTCGCCGGTCTCGCGAACTATCGCCCGAACCTCGTGACTCGCGTGATCGCCGCCGACGGCAAGACGGTAGTTGGCGAGTTCTCGCTCGAGCGCAGAATCCCGGTCACCTACGATCAGATTCCGGACACAATGAAGAGCGCGATCTTTGCGATCGAGGACGACCGCTTCTTTCAGCACATTGGCATCGACCCGATTCGCATCGTGACCGCGGCGATGAAGAACATCATCAAGAGCCGCAAAGCGGAAGGCGCGTCAACACTCACTCAGCAGCTTGCCCGCTCGCTCTACCTGTCGTCCGAGAAGACTTACACACGAAAGATCAAAGAGATTCTGTTCGCGTTGCAGATCGAACGCTACTACACCAAAGAACAGATAATGGAGATGTACTGCAACTACATCTTCCTGGGCGGCGGTGCTTACGGCTTTGAAGCGGCGGCACAGTATTATTTCTCGAAGCCGCTCAAGGATCTCACGCTTGAAGAGTATGCGTTGCTGGCCGGGCTTCCGAAGGCGCCGAGCCTTTATTCGCCAACTCGCGATGAGAAAGCCGCGCTCGACCGCCGAAATGTCGTGCTCTACCGAATGCACGAAGAAGGTTATATCAGTGATGACGAATACAGTCGCGCGCGCCAGACAAAAATCAATCTGAACATCAGCCCGCCTCAGAACGCCAACAACTCGATCTTTGGGTACTTCGTTGAATCGGTGCGGCAGGAATCGGAGGAGACCTTCGGCACGTGGCAGACGCAAACCGGTGGGATGAACATCTACACGACGATCGATCCGGTTGCCCAACGTGAAGCAGTGCGTTCGGTGAGAAAGGGTTTGCATGCCTACGAAGACCGCCACGGAAAGAAATGGCGCGGCAAGCTCACGAACCTGCTCGATCAGAGACCGCCGGTTGATCTCTCTCATTATTCGCATCCTGATTGGATGGGCGACTACGCCGCTGGCGAGTACATCTACGGTCTTGTGATGAGCGTCGGCGCGTCGAGTGCTGACATCCGCTTCGGCGATTACAGGGCGACGCTGACAGACGCTGGAACTAAGTGGGCTGGCGGGCCTCCGTCGAAGCTGCTTCGAAGAGGAGACCTTGCGGTCTTCAAAGTCAACAAGGCAGACAACGATAAGAAAGTGCTCGACGTGACGCTCGATCAGTTGCCGTCAGTCGATGGCGCTCTACTATGTCTCGAATCAAAGACCGGCGACGTGAAGGCGATGGTTGGCGGTTACGATTTCGCGACGCGCAAGTTCAACAACGCGACTCAAGCTGAACGTCAGACCGGCTCATGTTTCAAGCCGTTCATCTACGCGGCGGCTGTCGAGAACGGCTTCACGCCGGACACAGTTGTCAGCGCTGAACCGTTTGTTGATCCGGGGACGGGTTGGTCGCCTACCAACTATGATGGATCCTCCGGCGGAGGCATGCTTCCACTGAGAAGCGCGCTTCAACAGTCTATCAATGTCGTGGCGGTGCGCTTGCTGTCGATAGTCGGAGTAGACAAAGGCGCGGACATCGTCAAGCGCTTCGGCTTGTCCAATCCGATGAAGCGGGTGCTGCCGTCGGCTCTTGGAGCTACGGAAGAACCGCTGATCGATATGGTCAGCGCGTATTCGGCTTTCTCGAATCAGGGAGTGCGTGTCAAACCGCACTTGATCAGACGCGTCACGGATTCCGACGGCGACACAAAACAGGAGTGGAAAGCGGAATCGTCAAAAGTAATCTCGCCGTGGGTAGCCGCTCAGATGCAGGACATGATGCGCGGAGTCGTGACCGGGGGAACCGCTGGTTCGATGATGGCGAACAAGGAACTCGCCAAGCGGATGATCTGCGGAAAGACGGGAACGGTGAACGATTTCACCGACGCGTGGTTCATCGGCTACACGCCAACCTACACGGCGGGCGTGTGGATCGGCTATCCCGGGTTGAAGAAGACGCTGGGCAACAAAGAAGCGGGCTCGGTTGCCGCGCTGCCGATGTGGATTCACTTCATGGAGAAGTTCCTGAAGGAAAAGCCGAACGATCAGTTCCCGAAGAACGTGGCGCCCGACAAAGAAGCGCTTGCTCGCAGAGGCGAAGCCGAGCGCGCCATTCGCGATGCCCAAGCGAGCGAGGCTGCAGACGCTAGCGATGAGATGAGCGACAAAGCGAAGAAGGCCGGTCAGGACGAAGAAGCCCCGAAGGAACCTAAGGAGCGTCCGGTACCGAAGCTCGCCGAACCCGAGGGCGGTGCTACGACTAAGCCGCCTCGCGCTGAGAAACCGCGATCTGAAGTTGACCGCGACACATTCCGTCCGCCGCCGGAGATCAAGCGCAACGACAAGAGCACGGACAAAGAAGAAAAGAAGAAACGCGGCAAGAACGGGTAGGGAATTGCGAATTGCGAATTTCGAATTGGCGAATTGCTTGAGCGCGGCGTTCGAAGTTAACGGTTTGTCTCCGAGACTCGTAATTCGCAATTCGCAATTCGAAATTCGCAATTCGCAATTCGCAATTCGCAATTCCCCATGCTTTTCATCATCCTCATCATCGTCATCGCAGTTGTGCTCATCTACGCGTTCAGAAGTCAGCAAGGTCTCAGCCCCAACGAGAGACGCTATCTAAAGCGACGCGGCTACGAACCTCCAGCCGAGGTTGAAGAGCGCCCGCAGGTTTCAAGAGACACACGACTATTCAGCGCAATCGAATCGCTCTCGGACGTGTCTCCTTTCGCTCGCCAACGCGCAGCCGAAGACCTTTCGCGAATGTGCGAGTCAGGCCGGCGTGATCCGCGAATGTTATCGGCTTTGATTACCACTCTTGATGATAGTGATGCTTCGGTTCGAAGCGCTGTGGCGATCGCATTGGGTAAGCTCGCTGATACGAATTCCATCGCGGCTCTCAATCGAAGAATGGAAATCGAGGAATCAATTCACGTGAGGGCTTCTTTGGAGCGAGCCCTGGACGGGCTCGGCGAGCAGTAGGCTGTCAGTGTTCGAAAGTGAGAGGCGCCCAACGATATCGAGTTCAGCGGCGAGCGCAAGCGAGTCCGCTGCAACGAGGGGTTAGGTGGCGCTGGTGAGTGTGTGGGCACGCGGTTACTTTGGGATGATTTGTCCGATGCGCAGAAGATTGCCATCAGCGTCGACGATGGCAAACTCTCGAAGGCCCCACGGCTTATCTTCCAAGGTATCCATG
>JADGNW010000099.1 GCA_017883315.1 Blastocatellia bacterium
ACTTCAGGCCTTCTCATCACGTAGCCCGCGCCCCTCACTGTGTGGATCAATTTGGGCGAGAAGTTCCGATCGATTTTATTGCGAAGATAGTTCACGTACACATCAATGACGTTGGTGAATGAGTCGAAGGTTTCGTCCCATACCTTTTCCGAAAGCACCGTTCGCGAGAGCACCTGGTCGGGATGACGCATGAAGCACTCGAGCAGCGCAAACTCTTTTGACGTGAGCGTGATTGGTTGATTCGACCGGCTGACTCGGCGAGTGAGTGGATCGAGAACGAGGTCGCCGATTTGCAACCGGAGACTCACCTCGGAACGATCGCGCCGGCGAAGGGCTCGAATTCGCGCGAGCAATTCCGCGAACGCGAACGGCTTGGTCAGATAGTCATCGGCGCCGCTGTCCAATCCTCGAACTTTCATCTCGACTGAGTCTCGCGCGGTCAGCAACAGAATCGGCGTGGACACACGGCTCTCACGAAGCTTACGGCAAACGTCAAGGCCGTCTATCAGCGGAAGCGTGATGTCGAGCACGATCAATTCGTAGCTCCCCGTCGATGCACGATAAAGACCATCCTGCCCGTCGGGCGAGATGTCGACGGCGGCCCCTTCTTCCTCAAGCCCGCGCTTGATGAAGCTTGCCATCTTGGCTTCGTCTTCGACCACTAGAATGCGCATCGTTGTCAGTATAAGAGGGCAAAGGGCGAAGGGCAAAGGCAGTAGGCAGAAGGCAGTAGTCGGAGCGTTCAGGAAGTACTTTGAATCTGAAGACCGATTTCTGCCTTCTGCCTTCTGCTTTCCGCCCTCTGCCCCTCCGCTCCTCTGCCCTCAACTCCGTGTGCTATACTCTCCTTGGTTCTTTGGAGTGAGTTGGACGGTTGCTGGCGCGTCGAGGAATTCTCAGATTTCAGTTTTGAGATTTGGGATGATTCGGAGCGCGAGAGGAAAGTCCGAACACCGCAGGGCAACGAGCTGGCTAACGGCCAGGCGGGGTGACCCGACGACAAGTGCAACAGAGAACAGACCAGCCGATGGCTCCTTCCGCGGTAGCGAAAGCTACTGTTTTGGAGCACAGGTGATGGGTGAAACGGTGGGGTAAGAGCCCACCAGCACGGGTGGCGACATTTCGTGGCTAGGCAAACTCTTCGTGGTGCAAGACCAAATAGGGAGGCGTCATCAGGACTGCCCGTCCAAAGCGCGCGGCTTCGGTTCGCGTGCTACGACCTCCGGGTAGGTCGCTCGAGCGAGCGGAGCAATCCGCCGCCTAGATGAATGACCGTCGCTGATTCCCGGCCGCGTTCGCGCAGCTTGCTGCTCGAATAGGCCGGGAGCGGAACAGAATTCGGCTTACAGACTCACTCCAGAATCACCGAACGTACCGTAGGTTGTTTAAGCTGCGGTTGCGTTCGAAATCCTTCCGCAGGTTAGACAACCTGCGGTACGTTTTTGTCGGAGACGAATAGTGAACAAGAATAAATACTTGATAGCCGGGATCGGATTAGCGGTCGGATTCATCGTTAGCTTCTTCTGGACCCAGAGCTTCAACAAGAACAACGCAGCGCCCGCGACAACTGCCGCGTCGTCAGGAATGCCGGGCGGCGCGAGCGGGGCAAGCGGCGCCGGCGGCCAACAAGCGATGATGGGTCAGGTGCAGCAGGTCATCGAAAAGGCAAAGAGCAGTCCTGACGATTTTCAATCGCAGGTTGAAGCTGCCAAGATCTTCAATCAGATCGGCCGAGTTCCTGAGACTGTTGAATATTTGAAGAAGGCTTATGCCATTGACGCGAACAAATTCAATGAACTCGGAGCCGCCGGTTTCCTGGGTCAGTACTACTTCGAACAGAAGGACTATGCCGAGTCAGAGACCTGGTTCAACCGCGCGATCAAGGCCGAGCCGAACGAAGCAGACCTCTACGTCGCATTGGCTGAAACCTACGTTCAGCGTGAGCCGCCCCAGCCCGATCAGGCGGTTGCTCAGCTTCAGCAGGCGCTCAAGATCGACGCCAAAAGCGGACACGCGCTAGGACACCTTGTGGAAGCCTATGCCTTGAAAAAGGACGCGCGGGCGGCTGAAGAAACATTGAATCGGCTCAAGGAAACAGATCCGACCAACCAGAGACTCTCGACCCTCGAATCACTCGTCGCGGACCTGAAGGCGGGCAAACCGGTGAGCATTCCTAAGGAGTAGTGAGTGAAGCGTGAAACGTGATGCGTGATTCGTGATAGTAATTCATGGAGTCGAGTTCGGTTCACGAATCACGTTTCACGCGTCACTCATCACGCTTCACAGATCAGAGCAATGTTTTTCAGGTTCATATTCTATTGCATCCTTGCTTACGTCGCTCTTCGATTTGTCCGGTGGCTTCTTTCCCCGCACTCTCGACGTACTTCTCGGAAAACGTCGCGCGAACCCGGATCGGCACAGATGATCAGGTGCGAGAGTTGTGGGATGTTCATCACTCAAAGCAGCGCCCTATTGGTCGGTGGCCGCGATTACTGCTCCAGGACCTGCGCTCAAAGGGTCAACAAGCTTTAAGTGCCCTGACCGTGGCGAGTGATCATTAGCTGGATAATGAGATCTACTTCAACCAGGCGTCTCCGATCGCAATATCTACCGTGACCGGCACGCTGCTTATGAACTCGCGAGCCGCGGCTATCATTTCCCTATCGAGTATTGCCGCGCATTCCTCAGCCTGAGCTTCCGCGACTTCAATCACAATCTCGTCGTGCACGCAGTTTACGATCCTGGCGTCGATCGGTTTTAGCGCCTCGTACAACAGCGCAAGCGCGCGCTTTATTATGTCCGCCGATGAGCCTTGAATCGGCGCGTTCTTACCCAATCGCTGGGTCGCTCCCACCTGAGTCCTATCGTTCGCGTCGAAGCTGAAGTAAATCAATCTGCCCGAGCGTGTGCGGCTCTCGCGATCGGTGACCGCGCGGTCTGCCGCATCGCGAAGGAACGCAGCCACTCCGCTGTACGCATCGAAATATTTCCGAAGCATCACTTCGGCTTCTTCCAGCGAACATCCGATCCTGGCGCCGAGCCCCTGCGCGCCCAGTCCATACATGATTCCGTAATTCAATTGCTTTGCGGCCGAGCGTTGATCCTTCGACACCGCCTCCAGCTCAATGCCAAACATCTGACTCGCCGTTACGCAGTGCAAGTCCTCGCCCGACATCAGAGCCTTAACCAGCGCGGTGTCCTGCGACCAATCGGCAAGTATGCGCAGCTCGATCTGCGAGTAGTCCGCGATCACAAGCTTGCGGCCAGCGGGTGCGCGAAAGCATGAACGGTACTCCGGGGTGTTGGGAACTTGCTGGAGATTGGGATCGGAGCAGCTCATCCGCCCGCCCGTTGCTCCCATCTGTCTGAAGTCCGCATGAAGGCGGCCGGTCACGGGGCTGATGTGTTCGAGTAGCGCGAGCCCGTAGCTTGAAAGAAGCTTCTGTACGCTGCGGTACTCAAGCAGCTTCTCGACGGCGGGATGCTCCTTCGCGAGCGCTTGAAGCTGCCAGCTCCGCGTGCCCTCGACCTTTATTCCCATATGCGCAAGCGCGTCCATGACCTGCGTTGGGCTATCAAGATTTATGTTTGGAGGCTCGCCGAAAAGCGTGAGCTGTGGAATGCCCCCCGCCAGCTCTCGCTTCAGCTCATCGGACAACACTGAATGCGCTCGCTCGAGATTGACTACAAGCCGTCGCCAGCAATCCGCGTCCAGCGCCATGCCTGCGAGTTCCATCGCCGCAAGCGGCAGCACGCATTCAAACTCGAGCCTGGCAACATCTTCGAGACCGAGCTCGTGAAGGCTTGCGGACAGCTTTTCATGTAGCGGCAACATCAGTGCCGCATCCTTCGCCGCGTACTCATATTGTGAGTCGGTGAGCCGTCCCGACCAGTTGCTCACTTGCAGCGACTTGTCCACAACCTCGCCCAGATGACGATCGCTCACAGCCGCGAGACCATGTCCGCCTTCCCGCCGGCCCGCGCCGATCAACTGGCTTGCAAGCAGAGTGTCGAACAGCCCTCGCACTTCGAGATCGAAATGGTGTAGCAGCATCTTCACATCGAACTTTGCGTTGTGAAACACCTTGATCGGCTGCGGTGAAGACAGCATCTCCCGCAGTCCAGGGTGCTTGAACGCGGGAAGCTCGAACAGGTCAACTACGAAATTGTGTTCAGGAATGGCCACCTGAAGTAATCGCACCTTTCCATCACGCGGATCAAGCGCCGTAGTCTCGGTGTCGACTCCCAGGACCGGTTGCCTGGAGATGGCTTCCAGAGCCTGTTCCAGGGCTGGCCGTGTCTTGACGACTGTGAAGGGCGTCCTGCTCATATCCTGCTCATATCGGCCATCGGCTTTAAATTGTCGCGCGTTCGATCCAATGCAAAGGGCTGCTCGTCTTGGATTGGTCGCTTGCTTGAGAAAGTCACAGGTGCTCGATATAGTTGAGATTCTTACATCAAGCTCGCGGACAATCAACTGTCGTGCAGCGCACATTGGAAATAGTATCGCTCAGAGGAGGTGAAACTGAGTGGCGGAAATAATGGTGCTTGACGATATTCAGAATCGGTTTGTGTCTGAGTGGGTTTTGCTGGAAGACCCAGAGACTACTGAGTCGCTCGAGATCAAGAGCGGCAAGGTATTGTGGCACAGCAAGGACAGAGATGAGGTCTACCGCAAAGCGCGAGAGCTACAGCCCGTGCATTCTGCAATTCTCTACACCGGCACAATCCCTGAGGACATGGTCATCGTGCTATGAACCTCTCGTTCGATTCGAAAGAAGGGCTCGTCATAGTGCCAACGCGCTTGTGGGGACCGGCCAGAGATACGGTGGTGCGTTTGGCTCTGGACACGGGCGCGACCGGATCGCTGTTGAACTGGGATGTTCTAGTGCTTCTGGGATACGATCCCGCGATTGAAGCAGAACGGCTACAAGTAACGACCGGAAGTGGCGTTGAGTTCGTCCCGCGAATTCCGCTTGAGAGAATTGAAGCACTGGGTCTAACGCGTCGAGACTTCCCCATCCTCTGCCATACTCTTCCACCGAGCGCCAGGGTCGATGGGCTCCTCGGTTTAGACTTCCTCCGACAACACCGATTGACAGTTGATTTTCGCGAAGGTGTTGTAACACTTGACTGACGGAATCAAAACGCACCCGGTATGAAACCTATTACTCTCTCAATAAACGAGACGAGGCAGAGACGTGAAGACTTCCTGCGTCGAATAGGCGGCGGCATCGCGATCTTTCCTGCTGCGCCGACTGCGATTCGCAACTCCGACGTCGAACACGAGTATCGTCAGGACACCGACTTCTACTATTTGACCGGCTTCGAAGAACCGAACGCCGTAGCCGTGCTCGCGCCCGATCACCCCGAGCATAGATTCGTGCTATTCGTGCAGCCAAAAGATCGCGAGCGCGAGGTGTGGACAGGCTGGCGCGCCGGTGATGAAGGAGCCAAGCGTGACTACGGCGCCGACGCGGCGTTCACGATGGACAAGCTCGATGAGGAACTGCCAAAGCTCGCGGAGAAAGCGAATCGAATCTATTACCGCTTCGGCAGCGACCCTGCGTTTGATGAGCGGCTAGTAGGACTGATGCGCCGGTTCCAGCGTCAACGGCAGCGAGAAGGCACAGGCCCGACTTCGGTGATTGACCCTGCAGAGCTGCTGCACGAGATGCGGCTCATCAAAACGCCGCAGGAAATCGAGCTCCTTCGCCGAGCGATTGACATAACATGCGAAGGCCATCTCGCCGCAATACAGGCACTCAAGCCGGGCGCGTACGAATATGAAATCGAAGCGGCGATAGGTTACGCCTTTCGAAAGAACGGTAGTCCGCGATGCGGGTATGCATCGATCGTCGGAGCGGGCGCCAACGCGACCGTGCTTCACTACACCGTCAACAACTGCCGAATCGAAGACGGTGATCTGTTGCTGATTGATGCGGGTGCCGAGTTCGGCTACTACACCGGTGACGTAACGCGGACGCTGCCCGCAGGAGGACGCTTCACTGAAGATCAGGCGGTGCTCTATCAACTGGTGCTCGATGCGCAGCTCGCAGCAATTGAAGCGATAAGACCCGGCGCCTCGTTCGTCGAGCCCCACGATATCGCCGTGCGCATTTTGACTGAAGGCATGGTCCGACTTGGACTCCTTGAAGGCGACGTTGAAAAACTAATCGAAGATGGGAACAAGTTTCAGAATCAGCCAGACGCGCCAGCCGGCTACAAAAAGTTTTACCTGCACCGAACGAGTCACTGGCTGGGGATGGACGTACACGACGCAGGACCGTACAAAGTGGCCGACGAATGGCGCCGGCTCGTGCCGGGAATGGTGATGACGGTTGAACCGGGTTTGTACATTTCAGAAGATGCCGAAGGTGTTGACCCGCGCTATCGAGGAATCGGCATTCGCATCGAAGACGACGTTCTGGTGACTGAGCTCGGAAATGAAGTGCTTTCCGCGCGCGTGCCCAAGTCGATCGAGGAGATCGAGCGCATCGTCGGGAAGTCTCGGAACGGCGCGTAATGGAGAAGACAAATGGTTCGAAGAAGCATGCTCGGCGCTGTTGCTTCGCTGCTGATCGCGGCGGCGGCTGCCGGTCAGACTTCAGTAACCGGCGCGAAAGGTTATGAGCTGTTCAGTTGGAAGATCAAAGGCCACTGGTACTATTCGCTGCTGTCTCGCGGGAATCGCGCGAAGACGTATGAAGAGATAACCGCAAGCGGGTTGGTTCGGCGCGATACATCGGGCCTGACGTCCGCGCTCAGCAAACTCCCTGGAGGCGAAGAAGTCTTTTGGATGGGGGACGCACCCGCGGGCGCAACCAAGTCTGCCACAGAGCACGGGCTCAGCCTCAAGCATCCGTCACGCAAGCGAATCAAGCACGTCAAAGCTATCTGCGACAAACTCGGAATCAAGCTAAGCGTGGCTTGAATGTCGAAGCAGCGCTCTGAGCAGGGCCTTCAAAGGGAGCGCGGCGGTGAAATCGAATCGGTTTTGACAATCCCGTTTTTTTCTGGTTACTATTTCGTCGTTGACAATATGTCTGCCGAAGTTGCTCGCGAGGATAGCTCCCATCCTGGCCGCCATCTTGAGACGAGCAACGCGGGGGAACCAAAAGGCTCTTGAGCAAAGAGCAGGGGCGAATCGAGAAGGTTTTCGTAGGGCACTTCCCGCCCGAGCCCGTCAGCTAACCTCGTAGGCTTATAGGAAGGGCATTACTCGCGATGAGGTCTATTGATCTTCTCGTTTCTGCCTATCGCGGCTAATACCCTCGCAAAACTGAATAGCCAGTGTTCGGTGCACCGCTTCGCCGGGTTGCGCCGAAGAGGAGATAGTTCTCTATGAACATCAATGCAGGAAAGCGGAAAAGTGTACTTGCCGTGCTCGCGGTGTCACTGATCGTGAGCGTTGTTACAATCGCGCTTCAAGGCTGCGGAGGCTCGGGCAAGAGCGGCAACAAAGTCACGCTTATCCTTGGAGGCTACACGACTCCGCGTGAAGCTTATGGCAAAGCCGTCATCCCAGCGTTCCAAAGATACTGGAAGGAAAAGACCGGGCAGGATGTCGAGTTCCAGGAGTCCTATCAAGGGAGCGGCGCGCAGTCTCGATCCATCATCGGCGGGTTTGAAGCCGACATTGCTGCGCTCTCGCTTGAAGGCGATATCGACAAGATAGCCGAAGCGGGACTCATCACTCATGATTGGAAGTCGAAGCCCTCTCGCGGAATGGTAAGCGATTCGATCGTCGTTATCGCAGTGCGCGCGGGCAACCCGAAGGGCATTAAGGACTGGGCCGATCTTGCTCAACCAGGTTTGAACGTGCTCACCCCGGATCCAAAAACCTCCGGAGGCGCTCAATGGAATATCAATGCAATCTACGGCGCCGCGTTGCGGGGATTCGCCGGCGTTGCCAGGGACGACAAAGCTGCTGCGCAGGAATTCCTCAAGAGCGTTCTTCGAAACGTCTCAATCATGGACAAGGGCGCGCGTGAATCGATCACCACTTTTGAAAAGGGGGTCGGCGACGCTGCGATCACATATGAGAACGAGGTCCTCGTAGGCCGTCAGGCGGGACAGAACTATGAATATGTCGTTCCGCACTCGACTATATTGATCGAGAACCCGGTCGCGCTTGTCGACAAGCATGTTGACAAGCACGGAGTGCGCGAAGTCGCTGAGGCCTTCGTCAGTTTTCTGTGGACGCAGGATGCTCAACGTGGTTACGCGCAGTATGGCTTGAGACCGGTGGTTCCGACCGCGGTAACCGCGGATCTGCAGGCACAATTCCCACCAGTGCAAGACCTTTGGAAGATGGATTACCTCGGCGGGTGGAAGAAGGTTACCGAAGAGATATACGGGCCACAAGGTGTCTACTCAAGAGTCACCGAGGAGCTTCAAAAATCGAGATGAGGAGCGCGCAAGCAAATCGCAACGCGACGAAGCCGATGGCATCGGCGCGCGCTTCTCTGCCGTGGGGCAAGTGGGGGCTGCGCGGAACTGCGTTTCTCTACCTCGGCTTCATGGTAGCGCTGCCTCTGGCAGCAATCCTGCGGAACGGCTTTTCGGACGGGCTTTTGGCATTCCGAGCGGACGTTATGAATATTACGGCGTTCGCGGCACTCAAGCTGACGCTTGTGACTGCGGTAGTTGTCACGATGGTCAACGCGGTGATGGGCACGCTGACGGCCTATGTGCTCGTGCGATTTCGATTTCCGGGAAAGGGAGTGCTCAACACGATGATCGACATGCCGTTTGCCATTCCGACTCTGGTAACCGGCGTGATGCTGGTCGCGCTTTACGGACCGCAGCGAACACTCGGCGCATGGCTGAATTCGCACGGCATCCAGGTGATCTTCGCGACGCCCGGAATAGTGCTTGCGCTACTGGTCATCACTTATCCGTTCGTCATTCGCACCGTGCAGCCGGTGCTGATGGAAGCGGAGAGAGGCCAGGAAGAGGCTGCGTACACGTTGGGTGCGTCCAAGTGGACAACGTTCCGACGTGTGGTCTTACCTACAATTGCTCCGGCAATCGTCACCGGTTCGCTATTGAGTTTCGCCCGCGCGCTTGGAGAGTTTGGTTCGATCGTTGTGGTAGCGGGCAACATTCCGGGCGTCACGCTGACGGCGCCCGTGTACATCTACGGTCAGATCGAATCGCAGAATCAGCGCGGCGCGAGTGCGATGTCGATCGTGCTGCTGGCGCTCTCGTTCACCTTGATCGTGACCGTCGAGTGGCTGCAAGGCCGCAACAGGAGCAGCTATGTCTCAGGGTGAGAAAGCCGGCCGCGGCCCGATGCGCGCCAGGCTCGGGGAGTGGGCACTGATCGCGATTGTTGTGTTGTATGCAGCGGGCCTGCTGCTTGCGCCGCTCGTCGCGATCGTTTGGGGCTCGCTTGCTGAAGGCCTGAGCGCATTTGCGCGGGAGATGACTTCGGCCGACGCCCTCAGCTCGCTGAAGCTTACTCTGGTGATGGCAGTTGGAGCGACGGTCATCAACACCGTATTCGGCGTATGCATCGCGTGGGTGCTGGTGCGCGACAACTTCTGGGGCAGACGAATTCTGAATGGACTCGTCGACATGCCGTTTGCAGTTTCTCCAGTCATAGCAGGGTTCATGCTGATACTCTTGTTTGGCCGGACCGGGTGGTTTACTCCTCTAACGGAGGCTCTTGGAATCAAAGTAGTCTTCGCGCTTCCAGGCATCCTGCTGGCGACTGTCTTCATTTCTCTTCCGTTCGTGATCCGCGAAGTCGCGCCGGTGCTGAGCGAAGTGAGCCTCGAGCAAGAGAACGCGGCCTTCACGATTGGCGCGAGCCGGCTGCGCACCTTCTGGCACGTGACGTTGCCGGCGATCCGATGGGGATTGCTCTACGGCGTCTCGCTGACTTTTGCGCGGGCAGTCGGCGAGATCGGCGCCGTCCTCGTAGTAAGCGGTGGTGTAAGCCGCCTCACCGAAACTTCTACGCTGTTCATCTTCCGGTCGCTTGACGACCGCAACTACGTTGGGGCGAACGCTATGGCAGTTTTGCTTGCGGCTATCTCGTTCGTCATTCTGCTGGTAATCGAGACGCTCAAGAAGCGAACCGAACAAACTCAGACTCTCTAGCCGAGATTCAAATCCGTCGAAACTGAAGGAGTTACTTATGAGCTTGAATGGCAAACACTCTTACTTCATTTTGGCCGTTGCGATCGCGGTGTTCTTACCGGCGTCTTCTGCCCGGGCGCAGTCAGTCACATCCTCAGTCACATCTGGGGCGGCTGCGCTCTTGATTCAAAGACCGAACAAGGATGGCGAACCAAAGCGCGACCAAAGCAATCCAGAGGTTGAGCAGTTGAGGAAGAAAGTCGAGCAGCTTCAATCGCTCGTCGAACAGCAGCAACACGCGCTTGCCGACGTGTTGAAGCGGCTCGGCGAATTGGATTCCAACACTCGAGCCGCCGTTTCGGTCACATCTTACAAACCGAACGGCGGACCGGACGGGACGGCCGCCGTATCGCCGGACCTTCACGCGGCGTCGCTGGAAGTCAGCCCGCCTCCGGGCAAGCCCGTTGCTCAGGACAAGCCTAAGCCAGTTGCCGGATGGGATAAGAATCACGCGTTTCTAAGAAGCGCGGACGGAGCCTTTGAGACCTATCTTACCGGCTATGGACAGTTCGACTATCGCGGCTATCAAGCCGGCAATCACCCGCCGGACACTTTCCTTGTTCGGCGGGCGCGGCTTTCATTAGAAGGGAAGCTCGATCGCTATTTCGATTTCAAGATCGAAGGCGACTTCGCGGATACCACCAGCACTTTGCTTCGCGATTTCTACGTGAACATACATCGCATCGACGAATTTCAACTTCGTTTCGGGCAGTTCAAGGAGCCCTTTAGCCAGGAAGAGTTGCGCTCGGACATCTCTCAGGACTTCGTCGAGCGCTCGCTGGTCAACAATCTCGCGCCCAGCCGCAGCCCCGGGCTGATGGCGTCGGGCGTGATCGACAAAGGAGTGTTCGAATACCAGATCGGCGCTTTCAATGGCAAAGGCCTGCTTGCGAATAACAACAACAGCAGTCCGGAAGGCGCCGTTCGCGTTCGCTTCGCTCCCTGGAAGAATACAAATTCTTTCTTGGGCAAGGGCCTGTTCTTCGGAGGCGCCTTTGCTGACGGTCGCAGCCTGGCCGGCACTAGCTTCCGGGGCCAGACCGAAAGCAGGAGCTTCACCTATTTCTCGCCTGACACAATCAATGGCGAATACACTCGTGCCAATGGCGAATTAACATGGCTTCTGGGACCCGCGGCGATCCGCGCAGAATACGATCAGACAAATCAGCACCGCGATAACCTGGGCGCTGGCGGGCGGAACCTTCCGGGTGTTGTCGCTAAGGGTTACGCGGCGCAATTCACTTACCTGCTAACGGGAGAAGAAAAATCCGATGCGGGGGCAGTTACACCAAAGAGAAATCTGTTTGGCGACGGAAATGGCAACGCCGGCTTCGGCGCCTGGGAGTTGAAGTTCCGCTACGCGAACCTCCAGCTTGCCGATGGCACCATCAAATCGAATCGCGCGGATACGTTCTACTTTGGGCCTAACTGGTATCTGAATCGCTTCGTGAAGTACGTTCTCGATCTGGGCTTCGAGCGGTACAAGGACCCCGTGCGCTCGCCTAAGCCTGGCGACAGGAACTTCTTCGTGGTGCTGAGCCGCATCCAGGTGGCGTTCTGAGGAATGATCCGTGATGCGTGATGCGTGAAACGTGATTGCTACCAGCTTTCACGAATCACGCTTTACGCATCACGTTTCACGCATCAGGCTGAGTTATGTCAATAGCTCTTGAAAACATCTCGAAGCGTTTCGGCGGCCAGTGGGTAGTCGACAACGTCTCACTCGAGGTGGCGGACAAAGAGTTGTTCGTGCTGCTTGGGTCAAGCGGCAGCGGCAAGAGCACTATCCTGCGAATGATCGCGGGCCTGACCGAACCCAGTGGCGGTAGGGTCTTGCTGCATGGAACAGACGTTACTAATCTGCCGCCTCAGCAGCGGGGCACTGGATTCGTCTTTCAAAACTATTCGATCTTCCGGCACATGACCGTCGCCGAGAACATCGAGTTCGGGCTGCGGATTCGCAAGGCGCCTAGGGAAGAACGCATGCGCCGCCGCGAACAGTTGCTCGATCTAGTAGGGCTTGCGGGACTGGGCAGCCGCTACGCGCATCAGCTTTCGGGCGGTCAGCAACAGCGCGTCGCGCTTGCCCGAGCGCTTGCGTATGAACCCAATGTCCTGCTGCTTGATGAACCCTTCGGCGCGCTGGATGTGAAGATTCGCTCGCAGCTCCGGCGTATTCTAAAAGAGATTCAGCAGCGGCTCGGCGTGACTACGATCCTTGTCACTCACGACCAGGAAGAAGCATTCGAGCTGGCAGACCGAATCGGAGTGCTCGAGCGGGGCCGCTTGCTCGAGGTCGGCGCGAGCGAAGATTTATATGTTCACCCACATTCATTGTTCACGGCGACGTTCCTCGGCGCGGGCACAGTATTGGTCGGCCGGGCGAGCGACGGACAGGCACAATTTGGCCCGCTCAGTTTGCCAATCCCCGACGACAGCCCGCACGACGAGGGCGCGCGTGTGCAGTTGCTCTTTCGTCCCGAGCACGTCGCTCTTTCGGCGGACCGCCCGCCGCCCGATCTTCCATTAGTTGGAAAGGGCGCGATCATCGAGCAGAACTTCACCGGACCACTTCGCCGAGTGCGATTGAGATTACCCAGACTCGCCGGCACGCGGCAGATTTCTCCGCCGCCTCCGTTCGGCGAAGAAGGCTTGCTCATTGATGCGGCTTTCCCATCCGAGGCTGCCATTGACGGACAGGAGATGTGGGTAGGTCTGCGCTCGTGGACAATTCTGGATAAGCCTGACCCGCATCTGCTCGTATGTGACCTGGGCGAAGGACCGACGACGCAGCTTGCTTTAGCGCGGTTGCTCGCGGACCGCTTGCGGGCAAGGACGACCGTGCTGGCGGTCGCCGAGGATCCGGACCAGGCGGAGTCGGTGCGAGCAAAGCTCGGCGAGCGCGCGGAAGCGGCCGGCCTTTCGGGAGCCACATTGCGCGTTCGCTTTGGCAAACCGGCGGAGCAGATTGCCACCGAGCAGGCGCAATCGCTTTACGAGATGTTGATCATGACACCGCGCCCGGGCTCGAAGGCTGCGCGGCGGCCGGCGCTCGAACCAAGGGCGAAGGCTCGACACCTCGGCGACACGCTGATGACTGTGCTCGAGCACGCAGACGTCCCGGTGCTCATAGCCAAGGGAGAGCGATCGCAGGTGGAACGGGTGTTGATCTGCACGGCCGCAGGCGAGCCCGGCAAGAACGATGTTAGAGAAGGCGGGCGATTGGCGCGCCGTTTGGGCGCGACAGTGACTTTGCTATATGTCTCCAGGGGATCGGATGTAAGCGCGCTTACACGCAGCCATCTCGATCGCGCGATAGCAACATTGAAGTCAATCGATGTCGAAGCCGATGTGCGGATCAGAAGCGCGCCAACTCCGGTCGCCGGGATAATGGCGGAGATTCGTGAACGCGATCACGATCTGATTGTCATCGGTGCGCACGGGCCGCGGTCTCGAACGCGTTTCAAGCTCAACGACGTGATGCTTCAGGTATTATCGATCGCAGACCGGCACGTGCTTGTGGTTCCGGCAGACCGGGTGTGATCCCTGACGTTAGAAAGCCGTTAGAAAGAATCGCCTGGATCACTTAAACTGTGGCTTCGGAATTCGGCGCGCGTTCAGGAACAATTCCGACAGAGTACGAGGTCAAAATTGGCGAGCAAAGAAGGGAAGGACCGAACACGCAAGATCATCGCCCGGCTCAGGAAAGCCTATCCCGACGCGAAGTGCAGCCTCAATCACAGCAATCCGCTCGAGCTATTGATCGCAACGATTCTCTCCGCTCAATGCACCGACGTGCGCGTCAATATTGTGACCGCCGATCTGTTCAGGAAGTATCGCTCGTGTGCCGACTATCTCAAGGTTCCGACAAGCGAGCTTCAAAACGACGTACGCACGACTGGATTCTTTCGCAACAAGACGAAGTCGATTCAGGGCGTATGCAAGATTCTGAACGAGCAGGGCGACCGCGTGCCTGACACTATGGACGAGTTGTTGAAGCTCCCGGGAGTAGCCCGCAAGACAGCCAACGTCGTGCTTGGCAATGCGTTCGGAATCGCTAGCGGGGTCGTGGTCGACACTCACGTATCACGACTGTCACAGCGGCTCGATCTCACGAAGAACAAGCAAGCCGAGAAGATCGAGCGTGATCTGATTGAGCTTGTGCCTAAGAAAGACTGGATCGATTTTTCCCACCTGCTGATCTATCACGGACGCCAGATATGCAAAGCACGCAAGCCGCTCTGCGAGAGATGCGGGGTTGAAAGGTACTGTCCGTCGTCGAGACTGAAGACTGGCAAGGAACCAAAGTAGTAGGTCGGCGAGCGTTCAGAGTACCGACTTCAGTCGGGGCTTTGCGCATCGCCGACTAAAGTCGGTACTCTGAACGCTCGCTCACCACTTCAAGGGCGATTGCTCATCTTCTAACCAATCACGCGTCATATCACACCAAAGCGCCAGGCCGCGCCACTCGCCGAATCGCGAATAGTATCGCTCGATCTTTTTGTCCGAAGTCTTGCGCGCGCCATTGCGTATGCGAGCGAACTTGCCTCGAACCCACGAGTCCAGCGCGAGGCCATCGTATCGGCCTACGAGCTTCAACATGTTTTCCGCAGCATAGTCGCCGACGCCTTTAACACGTTTCATCTCGCGCTTAAGGTCTTCGGTCGGGAAGTCGCTCGTGAGCCACGATTCGGCGTCCACCTCACCACTCACAATGC
>JADGNW010000010.1 GCA_017883315.1 Blastocatellia bacterium
CGGTTATACCGCGCAACTCGTGAATATCCTTTATGTTCACGAGACGCTTGGGGGCCACAATATCATCCTTCATTAGAGCAAGCAGATCGGTCCCTCCAGCCAATATATCTGCGTCGGCCCAGTCCTTGCCAAGAAGGCCGACCGCTTGCTCTTTGGTTTTCGGGCTGGCGTATTCAAATCCTCGCATTGTTGCCTCCCTTCTTTTCGAGCGCTTCGAGCACTCGATCCGGTGTAAGCGGCAGATATGGCACGCGGACTCCGATTGCGTTGGCCACCGCGTTTGAGATCACCGCGCCGGGCGACACCACGGGCGGTTCGCCAAGTCCGATCACTCCGCGCTCGTCGTAGCCCTTGCCGGTCATCATATGAACTTTCAGCTCACCGATGTCGCCGATGCCGGCCAGTTTGTAAAACTCCATGTTCGGGTTCAGCATTCGACCGGTCTTCGCGTCCATGATTTTTTCTTCATAGAGCGCGTAGCAGACACCCATAATCAAGGCGCCATAAACCTGACTCTCGGCCGTCTTAAGGTCGATGATCAAACCGCAGTCCTGCACGGCGACGATCTTGTTGATCCGGACGATCCCCGTTTCGATGTCGACCGAAACATCGGCCATCTGCGCGCCTCCAACGCCCTGATTGGTGAGACTGCCCGGTCCCGGATTCTTGCCGCGCACCGTCAGCGGAGTTGCGCCGAGTTTCGAGCAAGCCTGAGCCCACGTCAGTGATTTGCTCGGATTGCTTTTCACTCGAATCGTTCCGCTGACTGCTTCCAGATCTTCGGGTTTGGCGTCTAGCGCCGGAGCAGCTTTGGCAAAGATCTGATCGAGAGCATCAAGCGAAGCTCGTCGCGATGAAGCACTGATCCCGCCGATTGTCGTGCTTCCCCCCGATCCTCCGGAGGTCGGGAATCGGCTATCGCCGATGCTTATCTTCACCGCGTTCATCGGAATGCCGAGCGTGTCAGCAACGATGATGTCCAGCGCCGTGCGAGTTCCGGTGCCGAGGTCCTGCGTGCCCATCTTCAATTCAACCGAGCCGTCCGGTTGAATCGTCAAATCGCAATCGCTCGCATGACCGAGCCCGCCCCACGTGTGGATCGAAAGCCCGAGCCCGCGCTTCATGTGGCCCGGGGTTTTGTCACCACGCGAATGCCAATCCTTCTTCCAATCGATCAAGTCAGCAGCGATCTTCAGTTCATCGCTGTAGATCTGCGCGCGCTGGCCCGTAAGCTCGATGTTCTTCAGGAAGAAATCATACGGATCCATGTTGAGCGCCGCTGCCGCGTCTTCGAGCGCGGTCATTGTTATCGCCGCAGCTTGAGGGTGATTTGGAGCGCGCCATGCGCGAGCGCTGCCGACGTGGTTGACAATGTTCGTGTGCTGTTTGCGCTGGTTGGGAACGTTGAAGATGTAAGGTATCGGCGGCGAACCTCCTCCTCCAATCCCGCCCGTACCCCAGGATTGCGACTCCCAAGCCGTGATTGTACCGTCCTTCTTGAGACCGATCTTCACCCTGGCGTAATCCGACGGCCGCGCGCCCGCAACCATCAATTCGGCATCACGCGGATTGAACATCTTGACGGGTTTTCCGCCGGCTTTCTTTGAAAGACGCGCGGCGGTTATGTCCCACTCATCGGGTCCGAACTTACTGCCGAACCCACCGCCGATGTGATCCTGTTGTACTCGGACACTGGTTGCAGGAATCTCGAGCGGGCGAGCTATCAGCGCTACCGATCCGCTCACCGCCTGAGTCGAAAGGTGCGCGACGACGTTATCACCGTCCCACTCCATCACCGACCCGTGCGGTTCGAGACAACAGTGAGTGATCATCGGTAAACCGTAATTCCCTTCGATTGTAACTTCGGCTTCACTGAAGCCCTTGTCCGGATCGCCAGTCTTGTTCTCAGTCGCCTGCTTGGCAAATTCACCCGCGGACTTCGTGTCGGTGTCGATCACCAAATGCGGCAGCACTTCGTATTCGACTTTCACCGCTTGCATCGCGTCTTCGGCAGTAGGCTCGTCTACTGCTGCAAGCGCCACGACTGAAGCGCCCGCCCAGTAAAGCTCGGTGCCAGGCTCCGCAATCACGTGGATTGCTTTGACGCCGGGCCACTTCTCGATCGCGCTTGTGTCGATGCTCTTGACCTTCGCGTGGGCATGAGGTGACCGGACTATCTTGCCAAAAAGCATGCCGGGCCGATTGACGTCGGACGAATACTTCGCGCGGCCCGAGACCTTCTGCGGTCCGTCAATTCTTGAAATGCGCTTGCCGATAAAGGTGCGCTTGTCAGCATCGGGCCATTTATATTCAGCCATTGCGCCGCCCTCCTTTCTGAGCCGCTTGAGCAACCGCGGCGCGAACGCCCATGTAGGTTCCGCATCGGCAGAGATTCCCTCCCAATCCCTTCTTGACTTGTTCGGGCGTTGGATTGGGGTTCTTGTCCAGGAAAGCCTTGCACGCGACTACGAATCCCGGCGTGCAGAAGCCGCACTGCTGAGCGTCGTTATCGATGAAGGCTTGCTGAACCGGATGCAGATTCTCTCCTTGCATCAAGCCCTCGACCGTGGTGATGGACTTGCCCTGCGCTTCGATTGCAAGCACCGCGCACGCATAGACAGCCTTGCCGTCGATGATCACTGTGCAAGAGCCGCACGTCGCGCGATCACACACGCGCTTTGCTCCGGTCAGATCGAGCTCATTGCGGAGAGCATCGAGCAGCGTCACTCGAGGCTCGACTTGCGCGCTGAGATTTTTACCATTGATGGTGAGTTGAATCGGAACCTTGCCCGGGCCGAAGACTTTAACTTCAGCGCCGGAGACTTTGATCACTCGATGGCCCATCACGAGCGGGACCGACAGCGAGATGCCGGACACCTTCAGGAAGGTGCGCCGCGAAAGCCCCGAGCCCTTCTCATTCATTTTGTCATCATCTTGCATCCCTGCCTCCTTTGGAATTGCGGATTGCCGATTTGCGATTGCGGATTGGCAAAACCAAGAGCGTCTCAATCGGCATTCGGCAATCGGCAATCACTGGGGTGTTTCTCTAAACTCAAGTTCGCTGCGGCAACACGGGCAAAGCCCCGGCACATAAGCTTTAATGTTGCAAACCTCACAAAAGTAAAACACGTCGTACAGCTTGCCTTCTTTGACTGACTGCACCTTGATGATTTCGAGCTGATCGCCCGAGTGCAGACGCGCGCTAATTTGAAGCTCACGCTGGCGGACTCGATTATCGGTGAAGATCGCAGTCATCGGGTCAGTGGGCGGAAACTTGTATAGCTTTCCAGATTTGCTCTCAAACCCAAAGTTGTGATTTGCTTCGCTGCAGCCGAGAAACGACTCATCATCGTGGCCTAACGCATCCAGACATACGGCATGTCCTCGAACGACGACTAGCGATTGATCGCCGGCTTGAGCGAGAATCGGCAGCGCGGAAAGCGGCGCTGAAAATAGGAAGGCCGCAAAAAGCGATGCCAGAAACGAACTCATCCGTGAAACCTTGAAGTGATCAGCTCGCGATCCTGTGACTGCCAAACTCGTGAGGGGAACAGAGATGTCCACTGAGAGCCGATCCATCTGCGCCAGATTTGTTTACCATCGCCTCGACTTGCTTCGGCCGCTACCTTACCATACCTGATGTTGGTCGGGCAACGAACCGGCAGCCGATTTGCCGCATTAGCTTTTTCTCTTGCAAGAGTACCAGAAACTGATCGTAACGGTTGAGACTCGCCCCGCGTAAAGAGTCTTGTTGATGGCTGATCGCATTTGGGCGATCGACGCGTGCCCCAGCTAAGGAAGAACCTGATATTGAGTGAAGACCTGAAAAACTGGAAACAACTCGACGTGACCGCTGCAGGGTCGCGGCTGTGGGATGTCGTCGTAGTAGGCGCGGGGCCCGCAGGTTCGATGGCCGCGCTTCACCTGGCAAAGCGAGGACACGAAACTCTGCTGCTCGATAAAGACTCCTTCCCCAGAGACAAAGTCTGCGGTGACGGATTGATTGCTGATTCGGTGCGCTGCCTGACGAGGGCGGGCCTCTACGAAGAGATTCGAAGCCGCAGCCTGAAGTCCGACCTCGGAACCGTTTATAGCCCTTCGCGGATATGCTTCGACATTCCCGGCGAGTTCCTCACGTTGAAGCGAGTTCATCTCGATGCGCTGATCGTCCGAAGCGCTGTCGCGTCCGGCGCGTCCTTCTGCCAGGCCAAGGTAACAGGCGTAGAGGCGCAACCGGATTCAACGGTTACCGTGTCCCTCGACGACGGCGTAGCGCTGCTGCGTTCACGCATCGTGTTTCTCGCGACGGGCGCGAACGTCCAGATGCCTTCCAAGCTCGGGCTGGTCACCGAGCAAGGGCCAAGCGGAGTAGCGCTTCGTTGCTACGTTCGTTCGCCCGTGCCTCTCGATAGGCTCGTGGTCTCGTACGATCGCTCGATCGCGCCCGGCTATGCGTGGATATTCCCGCTCGGCAACGGAGAATTCAACATTGGCTGTGGCGTGAGCTACCGAAAGCGGTCAGGGTCGCCGGTGAACCTGCGGGAGGCATTCAGGTCTTTTCTAACCAGCTTTCCACTTGCCGCCGAGATATTGCGCCACGCCGAAGCTATCTCGCCAATTCGCGGCGCGATGTTGCGGTGCGGATTGAGCGGTACTCGTCCTCACGGACCTGGCAACGTTCTGGTTTTAGGAGAGAGCATTGGCGCTACGTTTCCGTTCACCGGTGAAGGAATCGGCAAGGCAATGGAGACTGGCGAGATCGCCGCGGAAGTCGCGCACGATGCGCTCAGTTCGGGAGACCTCAGCCGGCTCGGTGAGTTTCCTCACCGCATCGAGCACGAATTGAAGCCTAAGTTCCTTGGGTATCGAATAGCCGAAAACTGGTTCTCACGGCCGTGGCTGAACGACTTCGTCGCTCGGCGCATTCGCAGCAGTCGGTTCCTGCAAGAACTCGTTGCCGGAATAGTCAACGAGACAGTCGACCCACGAGAAGTATTCTCGCTTCGGGGCATGCTTCGTTCTTTTTTGAGTTAAGAGACCACCTTTAGCGCATCATCCACATTTTCAAGGCCCTTGCTCGCAGAAATGTGTTGCATATTTATTAACATAGTAGACCTGACGAAAAAGCTGTGATATCGTTTTTCCTGATGCGAGATGCGCGAAGGTCGCAGCCCCCCGTTCATCAAAGTTAGTGAGCGTACTGAGTGACCCGATTGATTTGGCTACTAGTTGTTTTGTTTGTTTAGTGGTTTCAATGGCCGGGACAAGCGGGTTGCTACTCGGCGCTGCAACCTCGGAAGGCAGGAGGCGCATCGGAACACAAGATTATTTTTAGGATGGTAGTTGCATAATGACATCCGTACCTCTCCCTCGGCTTAAGACTCTCTCAATACTAATCGCATTCGTAATCATCTCTTCCACGGCTTTCGCCGTCCCTGCAAGCGCAACCTCGAAAGCGAGAAGGACTGCCGTCAAGTCCAAAAGCGTAAGAGTTAGCGTAAAAAGGAGCGTTAAAGGCCGGTCGCGATCTTCGCAGGCGAGCGCGCGTCGCCGAGGCTCGCGCTCGACAAGACTCAGCGCGCGCTATTCGCGAAGGGGCGGACCGCTGTATGCAACCCGAGATCGACGAGGCAGGCTGCGATGGCGCCGCCGGGTTGTGACAGCAAGCGTGCACGGCGTGGGCGTCCACAATTACTTGAGCGAGTCGTGGACTCAGCCAATCGCCGCGGGTGAAAGAGCTTCGGCCCCGAGCGAAGTGCAGTCCGCCACTGCGACGGCGAATTCTCCAACTGTCTCCGGTAGCGACCAGAAGCCGGGCGTGCAAGCCATTCCTCCCGGCCAGATCGCGGCCTCGACGAATGAAACCTCGCGGGCGCGCTCAGTCACAAATCCGGGAGCGGCTGATTCGGTACCGGTCAATCCGCTTGTTGCGGCTTACATGGATAGTCTTGCGGCTTACGGCTATGGCGCTGAGAATCAGGGCTTCATCGTTACAACACTAAAAGGTGAGGTGCTTGGCGAGCATAACGCCGACCGGCTCTTCAATCCCGCGTCGGTAACAAAAATCGCAACTTCGCTGACGGCAATTTCGCGGCTCGGACCAGACTTCAGTTTTAGAACTGCGATCTACACCGACGGCAAGCTCGATCCTTCGACCGGAATTCTTCACGGGTCTCTCTATGTAATCGGCAGCGGCGATCCCGCGTTCTTCTTTGAAAACGCGATGATGATTGCCGACAAGCTGAACAGAAGCGGCATTCGCGAGGTGGACGGAAACCTCGTGGTGCTGGGCCAGTTCTACTTCAATTTCTCCGCGTCGCGAGAAGCTTCAGCAAAGGCTTTGCGCGCGACGCTCAACCCGGAAACCTGGAGCGCACCGACTAGAGAATCCTATTCGCGATTCCTCGCGATTCGCGCCGCCGAAGATAGGATGAGCGATGCCGCAGCTCGGGCGCAGGGCGAGCAGCACCCGGCTCCAGCGCCACCGCTTTCATCTCCACCTTCACTCAAGATCACGGGGCAAACGATCACCGACTCATCGGTGAACACTTCGAAACTGACGCCGCTCGCCGTGCATACGTCGCTGCCCCTGTTGCGCGTGCTGAAGGGGCTTAACGATTTCTCGAATAACTGGATGGCGACGATCATCGGCAATCTGGTCGGCGGACCCGATGCGGTCGAGCGATTCCTGAAGACCGACGTCGGCTTTAGGGAGGACGAGATTCGATTTGCCACGTCGTCGGGTCTCGGCGCTAATGCGATCTCACCGCGCAACACGATCACAATGTTGCGCAAGCTGATCACCTATCTCGACGGCAAAGGACTCGCTCTTGAAGACATTCTTCCCATCGCCGGGGTTGATGCAGGCACGCTCAGCAAGCGTTTCAACGACGCGTTTCGCGGATCGGTTGTAGCAAAGACCGGGACCTTGAGTGGCGTCAGCGCGCTGGCCGGTGTTGCGTACACGCGAGGGCGAGGTCCGCTTCTGTTTGTCATATACAATCGCGGCGGTTCAGCTCACACTTTTCGCGCCGCGCAAGACGAGACCATAAAGAAGCTAATCACGCTGTATGGGGGACCGTCTCCGGTTCGCGGTGCGGCCACCACCGGATCGCGGTTTCCGGATCGGTCCGCGCAACCGGGTCAGTCCCGAGCTACGTCCAACTCGAGGTGAATACTGATATGTCTGGTGTTGATTTATCGAAGGCGCAGAAGGCCCTGCTGGCCTGGAGCGCGGGGTTTTTGCTCCTGGCAGAGGGCGTCAAGCGATTGCGCATCGAAGGCCGGGCAGCGACTATTGTAGGCCTTATCGAATTACTTCTGGCGATCGCGACCGGAGTCGCCTTCGGGTGGGCGACGACAGCAAACAACGAATAGTTAGATTTGTCACTCTTCCGCGATGTAATCGGTTTCCTCGTCGCTTTCAAAATAGGCCTTGTACAAAGCCCGGGCGTATTCAAGCTGGCGATGTCCAACCAGCACTCGCAACTGCCCGCCAAACGCAAGATGCGGCATTACCGAAAGCGAATGCATGCCCTGAATCAATACCGCGACGTTATTCTGTTCGAGAGTTTGCTTGATCAACATCGCTTCGGGATGAGTCCAGGGCCGGCATAACTCGACAAACTCGACCTCTTCCCTTTCCGTAACATCAACCACTGGCGCGCCGCGTTCATTCAGCGTGCTCGGCACAAGCTGGCATCCGCAACTCGCGCACACACCGGAGTCAATCTCGAACTCCCCGCCGCAAATGGGACACAACATCAACATCGCAGTTGAATCGTAGCACGCTAGCTATCAGATGATCTGGCAGCCCTGAGCGTGTCGGTAAGCTCAGGAACGATTTCCAACCAGTCGCTTACTACGCCGAAGTCGGCGTTATGAAATATCTCCGCGTTAGGGTCGGAGTTGATTGCCACAATCGTACCGGCTTGTTGAATTCCGATCGTATGATTCAAAGCGCCTCGGACACCAATGCCGATGTATAGAGCCGGCGATATGACCTTGCCTGTCAGGCCGATCTGCTGATGTCGAGGGAGCCAGCCCTGATCGACAACGCGGCGCGTCGCTCCTATCTGCGCTTCGAGCGCCTTCGCAAGCGCATCTATCGCTGCCAGGTTTTCCGGACCGCCGATTCCAGTGCCGACGCAAATCACCCTCTGTGCTTCATCGAGTTCGGCGACTTCAAGCGGCACCTCCTTGCGAGCCTGAACGAGCCGCGTTCGCCGGTCATCGAAGTTCGGCATCGCCAGCTTGATCACCTCGGCCTCACGCGACTCGTTCGGCCGAGCGGCTCGAAGCATCCCGGGCTTCACAGTTGCAATTTGAGGAAGAGTGCGAGAGATGATCAGCGCAACGATGTTACCACCGAAGGCCGGCTTGTGCTGAACAAGGACTCCGTTTTCGTCCAGGCTCAGATCTATGCAGTCAGCAGTGAGCCCCGCTTGAAGCCTTGCGGCCACTCGCGGCGCGAGGTCTCGCCCGTTCGACGTCGAAGGAAGGAGCACGATGATGGGAGCGTGGGTCTTGATTGCGCCGGTCAACACTGACGTGTATGCAGCGGTCGAATATCGCGCCAGGAGTTCATCTTCCGCGACATAAACTCTGTCGGCGCCGTGCGCCACGAGAGGCTTCACGGTAGCGCTCGTCGACCCTCCCGCTACAAACGCCGCCAGCCGCGCATTGAGAGTTCGCGCCAGCTCGATTCCCTTCCCGAGCAGCTCGAAGCTCACGCGTCGAAGCTTGTCATCCAGCAGTTCGGCAACTACCCATACTTCGCGATCGCCAATTACCTCAACATCGTTAGGTATTGCGAAGGACGGACGCGACTGTTGCGTGGCGTTCAGAGCGCCGCTGCGTTCAAGTTTCTCGAGCAGCCGTGCAGCCTTCTCTTGAGCGTTTGCGCCTTCGATCATCTCGACACAGCGCGGGCGGGCGAGCGAGCGAATCTCTTTCACCCAGGTGGGCGAGCCGGAGAATCCGAATATGCTTGTGTCAGTAGACAACTCAGCCGCGGTGACCTCCTCGATTGGTCTCTCGCGCCCGGCGGCGAGCTGAGGCTCTTTGACTTTGATCGGGCGAATAAGACGTTCGGCCGCCGTAAGGAGCACGGGCAAATCGCACTCGATAGTCTCGAAGCCGTCGTCGGTTTCGCGCTCGGCTGTGAGCACCTTGCGATTGTCGCTCAACTCGAGCTTTGTAACCCCGGTCACCTGCGGCCAGTCGAGCATCTCGGCAAGCTCCGGGCCCACTTGCCCGGTCTCGGCATCGATGCTGTACTTGCCGCAGAAGATGATGTCGCACTGCTCTGGGCGCAGCGCAATCGCCAGCGCTCGGGCCGTCGCAAGCGTGTCGGATCCGGCGAACGCCTGATCGACCAGGTGTATCGCGCGATCCGCTCCAGCGGCGAGACATTCGATCAGAGCCTCGCGAGCCTGAGGCGGCCCCATAGTAATCACCACTACTTCGCCGCCATCGAGCTCTCGCAGGCGAATTGCTTCGGCGAGCGCCCGCCGGTCAAAAGGGTTCACGACGTTGGGGACGCCTTCTCTGACTATCGTGTTTGTCTCAGAGTTGAATCTGATCTCGGCGACTTCGGGAACTTGTTTGACGCAGACGGCGATCTTCATAACATTAACGGGCGGCCCTTCTGTGGCCGCCCCAAACTGCTGAAAAGTTGATATCGGTCGCGACTCTGGGGCGGCCAGGGTGGGCCGCCCATACATGAATCACACACCGGCCCTCGCGGACTTTTTCTCTTTTTTCTTCGGAGGCGGCGGCGGGATGACACCTGCTTTCAGCAGCTCAGCGATCGGCGTTCCTTCGGCGTTCGAGAAGCTGAGACCGAGAACTGCCGCGGCCGTCGGTCCTATATCGATCATTCGCGCAAGCGTCATCTTCGCGCCAACTCTCGCGCTCGCGCCGTAGACGATCAGCGCTGAGCGCATCTCCGCTCGCGATGGCAGTTGCCCGTGCGTCCCTCGGTAGTCCTTTGAGTCATGAATCTCCGGTCCGGTCAGCTCTTCGCCGAATGCAAAATCAGGCGCAGCATCGAGCATCAGCACCGCAGTCGGAACGGCTCCCAGCTTCTTTAGTTCTGGTTGTAGTATCAGGCGATTGATTGGTCCTTTGCTCGAAGCTATTCGGCTGAAGATCTCATTCACCTTCGCTGCGGTCTCTTTGTCGCTCGGGTCGTGCAACACAATCGCGCACGAGCCGCTCGCCGACCATGCTGCTGCTTTCCAGTCTGTGGGTTTTCCGTCAGCCCCGAGCGTGATGAGCTTCTCTTTGACGAGTAGCACACCCGGCTCGAACTTTTGTGTCACTCTGGCGAAGCCATGATCTGAAACAAGAAGGAACGTTGTCTGGTCAAGGATGCCCGCCTTGCGCGCGGCTTCGATGATGCGGCCGACGTAGCCATCCATGCGCTCTGTAGTTTCAATTGCAGGCGGGGTGCGCGGGCCGTTCTTGTGATGCACGTCGTCTAGAGCGACCAGATGGATCAGCATTAGGTTCGGTTTGTAGGTGTTGATGACGAACTCGCCGATCGCCGTACGGCGCCCGTCAGTGCTATTGTCGCCTCCCGATCCACTGGCGAGCGCTTTTTCGAGCAGCCCGGGTGTCGAGTACTGCGCTGTGCGCTTTCCCGTAGGCGGATTCTCTTTTGGGTCGAAGATCTCCGGCACGTTGTAGTCAATGTCCGCGCCCACTGTCACCGGCCATCCGACGCTCGCAGTCACGAGGCCGGCCTGCTTTGTGATGCCCCAGAGCGTTTCGGCTTTCAACGCATCGGCAAAAAAGTACCATTCCTTTGTCTGAGGGGCGGTCGGGGCTTCGAATATTCCATTCTGGACTATGCCGTGAATCGCCGGACGAACTCCGGTAATCATGGTTGTATGAGCTGGGTAAGTCACCGACGGAAAGACTCCTTCGACACCCTCTGCATAAGCCCCTCCCAGTTTCATCTTTGTAAGGTTAGGCACTCGAAGCCCGAGCCGCGCCGGCGCCGTATAATAGTCCGGCACGAGTCCGTCGATTGAGATCATTATTACGTGAGCGTCTCGCCTCGGCTGCACAACCTGAACATTCTGAGCATCAGGCGGGAGTCCGAAAATTAGTGTCGATATAAACAGAATACAGACGACTGCTAGGAGTCGTCTGCTAACTCGAAAGGGCTTATTCATTTGTATCGACCTCAAATAACCATGCTCCCGTCTCTGGCGCTACCGCTCGCGCTCAAGCTCGCGCGGTTGCGACGCCAAGGCTTCCCTGCCTCGCCATGCGTATTTTGGAAAAGCGAGATATAAACCGCAACTGAGTGTGAGAGTCAGAGCCGTAGATCGGCTCAGCACAGTTTCAATTGCCAGCCGCAAAATCAGCAATCGTCGGATTGACCAGCCGCTCAAAGTCTTTGTACTTCATGCGGACTGCTTCCACATGCGTTCCCGCGTTGAAGACGATATCTTCATCGCGAGTCAGCGACCGATCAACGAAGACTTCGACGCCGTAAAGATTGCCAAACGGCGGCATCGCGCCAAGCTCGCAACCGGGAAACAGCGCGGCGAACTCGGCCTCGTGAGCCATGCGCACTTCCTTCGCGCCAAGTGCTTTTTGTAGCTCATCGGTGTTCACCTTACGCGGCGCAGGCAGAACCGCAAGCACGAACCGGTCGTCGGCTTTCACAACAACCGACTTCGCCAGTTCTTTGCCCGGAACATGAGCTGCCGCCGCCACATCCTGCGCGGTGTAGACTTGCGGATGGGCTAGCACGTCGTATTCGACCTTGTTGCTGTCGAGACATTCTTTCAACTTTGCCGCAACGCTCATAAGTCACCTCCCTTTGATCCTTGTTCGTCTCCCAACGCCAACCTAAGCCTTTGACCTCGTCACGTCAAGTTGAGGGTCAAAGCTCTGGTGTCTACGATATCCATACTATTCTTCCACGCTCGGCCGACTTTAGTCTGTGTCGGCCGTCACTCTCTCGCGGCCGGCAGATTAGAGCCCTCACCCTCAGACCTCAATGGTAAGTCCGTCGCTTCCTATAACCACCTCACCGGCGTAAGCGGCCTTCAGCTCATTCTTCAACGCAGTTTCATCAACATCGAAGTAGAAATGAGTAACTATTAACTTCGACACCCGCGCCTGACTTGCAAGCCACGCAACCTCACTAATCGACAAGTGAGGCCCGCCCTCGCGCGGTTGGAGAAACGAACACTCGGAAATCAGAACGTCGGCACTCTGGAAGAATCGTGCCAGCCCGTCGTCGTAAGCTGTA
>JADGNW010000504.1 GCA_017883315.1 Blastocatellia bacterium
CGTTTCTTCTGTATAATCAAGCATTTTCGGGCGATCGCGACGCGCTATGAGAAGACGGCGCGAAATTTCCTGGCCGGATTACATCTGGTCTGCGCGCTCGTTTGGCTTAAATGACGACAGACCCTAAACCTCACATCTAAAGCTCTGTTTTTTTATACTGTCACCCCAGTCTATGGCGGCACGAGCAATTACATCTATTTTGAAATCATCGCCCGCTCGGGCTTTCAAGAAGGTAACGACGTTAGTAATTTCTTCGGGCGTCAAAGTCTCGCGCCCACCAATTTCTATAATGATTGCGTCAAGCCCGACCTGACGGACACGAAACTCAGTGAACTCAACAATTTCCTGGAGCTCATGACCTCGGATAAGAAATGCGGATAGAGTTCCATCACGGCGTTTGAGAGCGTTGGTTACTCGGCCATAGAGACTATGAATTGCGGGGCCGTCGTGGCCGCAAGGACAGCATTCTTTAAGTAACGCGAGGTCACCCATATCGTAACGAATGAACGGAGTCGCATAGGAGTGCAAATGCGTTACCAGCACTCGCCCCAATTTCTTTCCCTCTACCTCGTGCAAACCTTCTGCAATTTCAACAACAACGTTGCTGGTGGCCACATGGTAGTGACCCGGTGTGGATTCACATTCAAAAGCAATCGGCCCAACTTCTTCGCAAGAGTAAGTCGAGTGGATGGGAATGCCTTGGTCCACAACCGATCGATACAGAACAGGATCAATTTCCTCCCCTACGGCGATCCATTCACTCACGCGAAGCTGGCGCAGCAGGTTAGCACCGGAATGACTTATTATCGCACTTACCATTCTGGGATTCGCGACAAGCTGCCCAACTGCATCCTTCCGCAATTCATGCACCAAATCGCGCAGGCTCGGATTGAGACACTCTATTAGTTTGAACCCACCTGACGTGAAGACAGACCCAATTTCTCCTAGCCACGACGGCTTTTTCTCAACAGCAAAACCGGAGGGAACCGCTGCTATTTTTTTCGCAGTGCTCGCCGTTGCAGTCTTTATTTGCGTCTTATTCAGCGACAGATCTTTTCCATCAATGAAGTTTTGCGCCAAAGAACGAACCTGGTTGTATTGAACGTTCATTTGAGACACGTAAAATTTTACAGGCACTCCGGATGATCCTGACGTCGCATGCATGAAAGTCTGCAAACCGTCGGTTGGGCGCAAGAGCGAACCTTCCTGCGCAACCTGTTGTTTTACGTCCGTTCGAGTGAGGATAGGGAGCGCACTCAGTTTGCTTTCTGGTCGTTTAGTCACCAGGCGATTGCGCCAGAAGCTGGAACGCTGCGTCGCGTGTGTAAATAAATTGCGGAGTTGTGCCTTCTGCCACCGCTCACAGCCGATTCGGTTCCCGGTTTCGATAACGGCTAGTTCAAATATGGACCCGAGCAGTGAGCTAGGATCAGCGCCCAAGAAAGACATGGGTCGTTCGGAATAGCCTTGGTTGCTAGTCGGGTATTTTGAAAAGTCGAACTTCATGAGATGTTGATGCCCGTATCTCGATTTAGAATTACCGATGTTTATTTCCTGATCCGCCCGGTTTTTTTGACAAGGCTGGCTTACGAGAAGCTGATCTTGAGAGAAGTTCTGATTATGAAGTTTTGGTTATGCTGAAGAGGTTTTTCGCGAAGCCGCCGTATAGGCAAAGTGGATCAGAACCTCGGTAGCAGGGTCAACGAAACCACGAAACGGGTTTTTCCAAATATGCTCGAAGGGTGGTATCAAATGCTGCCGCCGCGCCCCTCCCTTGCCCAAAGGACCCCGACATCCATCCCCCATCCCAAAGCATGCCTAGATGTGGCCGGTAGCAGCGCCCGTACATTCAAACGGCGACGGGCTAGTGTGGGATATGCTGGCATCATCCAGACGATGAGCATCGGGTATAAACAAGAAAGCCCCGGACGATACCGGGGCTTTTAAGTTCGCTGGAGATAGAAAGTTAGATCAATACCTCGCGACGACCGGCCCCTTACCCACGCCGAACTTGTAGTTCAAGCGAACGGTGAACAAATCGACGTCCTGACTGATCCGATCCGTGGACGACCAACCTGGCGGAGGATTATTCGGCGTGTAATAGAAACGGTTGTCGTTGGTACCCATGAACATGTGATCGTATTCGACAGCAAACGACCAGTTCGGGGTGAAGCCGTATTCCAAGCCGACGCCGATCACACCGCCCCATCGCGTTTCGCTCGCCGCATCGTTCTGAAAACCGTTCAGGTAGTAGGTGCCGTACTTGTCGCTGACAACGGCAGCGCCGCCCTTGACGTAAAGCAAAGCGTTATTCCAAGCATATCCGACCTGACCAGTGAACAGGCCAAAAGCGTCGACACGCGACTGGTCATACAGGTCGGATGCCTGCAAGTTAACATTGCTGCCTTTAAAATTAGCCCAGTTTCCCTGTGCTTCCACACCGAATACCCAAGCCGCGCTCTGCCAGCGGTAGCCGATCTGACCGCCGAACGTGCCGCCGGTTGCATTATGGCAACCTTCTGCAAGCGGAGACTTATAAACTCCTTCTGGATCGGCAGTAATATCCCAGCACTTGTGGCTTGAGCCGCCGCCACCGTTGAGACCGATGTAGAAGCCGCTCCAGTCATAAGCTGGGGCGACCATCATCGGGGACGCCTTGGTATAGGGCCGCGCAGCAAGATCAGCCGCAGAAGCGGAAGCAGCCATAGCAACAAGAGCAACCGTGCTCAGAAAAACCTTCTTCATCGTATTCTCTCCAGTTCTGTTTCGCTTCATCTGATCGAAGCGTCTTAAATTCGGACACAATCGCCTGCGGCCACCTAAATTCCTGCGGCAAATATATCCGATTCAATGGGAAATACCGTCACCCAACCGCAACACTTGAGCGAAAAGTTAAGTGGCTGATATAATGGTACTTTTCTCAGGGTAGGGTCCCCCAAGGGGCATTTGTCGAACTTTGCGATGCAGCGACATGTCTGGAGTTGGGAGTAAACCGGACCCGTCACCGATGTTCTTCACCTTGCTGAAGAATGCCCTCAAGCTGCCGGGCTGTCGCGCCTACGGCCTTCCTCGTGCCGCAACTCGTCCTCGCACTTCTCGATCTCTTCAAGCCTGCTCGGCCTGTTGCTGCTGCCACCAGTACGCGCCGGGGTGCGGGCCAACCCGCACCACGCTGGAGCAGTCGATAGGTTGCGGAGGTGGCCGCAAGGCCAGCTCGCTCGGTTTATGCAATGACGACAAGCCGCCACCGCCGCCTCATCAGCCTGTCTTCCATAGCTTCGGATTGTTACGCACTCGACCCTCTTCCTCACGCAGCGCTTCGGCGCGCTTTTCATCTTCGGCTCGCCTACGTGCATTCTCTTCCTGTTGCGCCTCAAACCAGCGGTCACCGGGATGCTGGAAAATCGGCACGATGCTAGCGATGTCGATGCCACGGTAGGGCGGCCACGCCAGCTTGCTCGGTCGATCCCAGTCCGGAAGCTGAAGGCCGTCTTTTGTAATCCTATGATCGTAAGTCCTAAACTGCTCAAGACCACGCGCGACAAGTTCCGTCTCAAGCAGGTAGCGGCCACTCCTTGAGTTGATCGGCTTCGCTTGTTGAACCCGCCGAACCTCACGGTCGATGACTTCGATACGCGACAGTAGCGGCACCAATTTTGCCGCAAACTCGGTATAGACGGTGCGTAGCTCTTCGGCTGCCGCATCGACCTCGGGCTTAATCGCATCGTACATGATCATCCATCGCGTGTCCTCCTCACGTGAAAAAACATCGTCGTAGCGCTGTTGCAGTCTCGGCAGGACATTGCGCAGCCGGTCACGGGTGAAGGCAGCATCTTCCATCGCAGCCCGAGCCTTGGCTGGATGAGGCGATGCGACAGGATCGAGCGCCAGTTCACGCGCTTCGATAGCGGTTTGATCGGCAGCAGTGATTGCCGCTTCAGTCTCCGCCATCAGGTTGGCGAGTTCAAACGACGCGATGTCATTGTTGACAAGCGCCGCCGCAGCGCGTTGCTCAAGTGTGGCGCTCATCGTCCCGCCCTCCAAGCGTTAGAGATGTAATTTTGATAGTCCTCATGCGCCCGCTCGCGCGCATCAGTGATCGACGCGCTGTCGAGCGACATTCCGATCTCGCGTTCACCGCCCTTCTTCCACGCATTCGAGGCGTCCGCGCTCGCGGGTGCTTTGCTGCGCCACGCGTCATTCATGGCGCGGTCCGCATCGGCGTAAGCTCGTTCAGTCGCGTCGTTGGTGACACCATAACGAAAACCGGGTTGGTGCA
>JADGNW010000100.1 GCA_017883315.1 Blastocatellia bacterium
CCGTTGACGGGAGTCCGCAGTCCAGAAAGCTCATCGTCTTGATCGCGCCGTGATCTTGCATATTCAAGGTGTCTCGCAAGCACGCGACTCCCGCGAGCTTCGCGCCGGCGACACGATGACCCGCGCGCGTGAGGTGCTTGATGATCTCAGTCGCAGCGTAGGTCTTGCCCGAGTTCATGCACGTGCCCGCAACAAGCACAAGCGGCGATGACACTCCGAGACTTTCGCGAGGCGCGACGGCGCCCTCAGCAATGTTCAGGATCTGACCGCCGCTGACGGGCATGCCGAGTACTTCGACTTCGATGGCATTGCTCAAGCTGTGATGATGCCCTACGCATCGGCCAACCAGTCCGCCAAGATTCAGCAGATGCAACCGGTCTTTTGAATTAACAGCTTCTGGTACGTCGCCGACGAAGCCCTTGAGCGCGCGGCGGTAGCCGAGCACGCCCGCGATGATGTCGCCGGGGTTGATCTTGGCCATGCGACCGGTCACCAGCTCGAGCGTGTTGTAGGTCGCGTTGTCGGTGAGGGTGCGAACTACAACGACGTTGCCGGTGCGCGCTTCGCAGCGAGTGGTTATCTCGATTTCGTGGCCGAGATGGAGATTCACGGTTGACGATGCGATCTTGTCGACGCGCACCAGACGAAGCGCGGGGTCGGAGATTGTATTGGAGACAAGAGGCTCAGGCGTGTTCAGTTCCGGTTCGGTTGTGTATGTGCTCAATTCTAGTACTCCTTTGAGTCGTGTAGGGGCGTGCCTCCGTGCGCGCCCCTGATTCCCGATTCGTGGCATCCATCACCGAGGGGTGCGCACGGAGGCGCGCCCTTACATGACTTTCACTGACGTCTCTCTTCAGCCATCTTTCTCATTCTCAAACGCAATGCGTTGAGCTTGATGAAGCCTTCTGCGTCGCGCTGGTTGTAGACATTGTCGTGCTCGAACGTAGCGAACTCCTCCGAGTACAGCGAACAAGGCGAGCGGCGACCAACGACCGTGCAATTGCCCTTGTAAAGCTTCAGTCTCGCCGTGCCGGTCACATTCTTTTGACTCTCGTCGATCAACGCGCGAACCGCTTCGAACTCGGGCGTGTACCAGAAGCCGTAATAAATCATCTCGGCCACTCGCGCGTTGAGGGAGTCTTTCAAGTGCGCGACTTCGCGGTCGAGCGTGAGCGATTCGACTGCTCGATGCGCCGCGTGAAGGATCGTCGCGCCAGGCGTTTCATACACGCCTCGCGACTTCATACCAACGAACCGGTTCTCGACCAGATCGACGCGGCCGATGCCGTGGTCTCCGCCGACTCGATTCAATCGGTCGAGAAGAGTAGCCGGTGAGAGCGGCTCGCCATCGACGGCAACGGGCACGCCCGATTCGAAATCTATTTCGACATAAGCGGGCCTGTCAGGCGCGTCTTCGGGCGCGCGGGTGAGGATGAAAATCTCTTCTGGCGCTTCGGCCCACGGGTCCTCGAGTATCCCGCCCTCGTAGCTTATGTGCATCAGGTTGCGGTCCATCGAGTAAGGTTTGTCCTTTGTGGCAGTGATCGGAATCTTGTGCTGCTGCGCATAAGCGATCAGGTCCGAGCGCGATTTGAAGGGCCACTCGCGCCACGGAGCGATCACTCGAATGTGCGGATCAAGCGCGTAGTAAGTCAGCTCGAATCGAACCTGATCGTTTCCCTTCCCCGTCGCTCCGTGCGATACCGCGCGCGCGCCTTCTTTGTGCGCGATCTCGATTTGTCTTTTCGCGATGAGCGGCCGGGCGAGTGATGTGCCCAGCAAGTAGACGCCTTCGTACACGGCGTTGGCTTTGAGCGCGGTGAAAACAAAGTCCCGCACGAACTCCTCACGCAGGTCCTCGACGTAGAGCTTCGATGCGCCGGTCGCGAATGCTTTTTCCTCGAGCCCGCCGAGTTCTTCAGCTTGCCCGACGTCGGCGGCAAAGCAGATGACTTCGCAGTTGTAAGTCTCCTTCAACCACTTGAGAATTACCGAAGTATCGAGCCCTCCCGAATAGGCAAGCACCACCTTGTCGATTTTTTCCATTCCGGTTTGCATCTATGAGTTCTCCAAATCTCTCCAAATCTCAACGGGGCCAAAGGCCTGCGGCGCGCGAGCTGACGGCGCGCTTATTGGCGCCGCGCGATCGCGAGGTCGCGAAGAGGCTGACAATCTTCTTGATCGCCACGCGCTGAGCCGCGACGTTCTTGACGGCAACGAGGATCGTGTCGTCGCCGGCGACTGTGCCGACGATTTCGCCGATAGCGGCCCGGTCAATTGAAAGCGCCGCCGGTTGGGCGAGTCCGACTTCGGTCCTTACCACGATGATGTTCTCGCCGGCGGTGTCGATAGAGATTACCGGCCCGCTGACTTTGACAGCCTGTTCGGGTGCGACGTAATAGCCGTCCAGCTTGGTCAGCCCCAGCTTCACTATGTCGCGTGAAACACTCGACTGAGTTGACGCAAACCCACGCCGCGAGAGATGCGCTGCAAGCTCCTGCTGAGTCGCTACCGGCTTCGCGCTGATAATCTCGAGGATCTTCTGATGTCGAGCTTTGATTGCCATTCTATGCACTATTGCTACCTTCTATGCGCATATTATTATCTTAGACGCATAAAGTAGCACGAAGGTTTGGCTGACGTCAAAGGAATTCCGCTAAGGAGCTTCGACAAAGGAGGGATATGGAATGCTAAAGAAGGGTTGTGTCGCTGAATCTGCGCGCTAACCTTGCACCGGCGAGACATCGTTGGGAAAATCGCCGACGCTCAGCTCAAGGTAGCTTATCAACTTCCTGAGGGCCGATTGCGTCACTATGCCATTGAATTGGATGTGTACTGTGCATTCGGACGCGATGCGCAAGCTCAATTCCTCGTGTCTCGCAAAAAAGCGATCAACGTCTGAGGGTGAGGCGCTCGGCAGGCAGGCGGGGAGCGGGGCGTACTGGCGCGGCAGGCCGCCATCGATTCCGCTCCAGCGCTTTGACTTTTTTGACCTGTGACCCATGTCTTATGTCAGGATCTAAATCAGGAAGACGTCGGTTCTTGTGGCGAAATGCCGGCGCTCGTGTTCAAACCCGAGCGGGAGTGTCGCGACCACAACACGTTGCTCCTAAAAACCTTTATCGCGGAACACAAGCAAGTAGATGCCGGCGGCGAAGATTGGAAACAGCAGGATCAAGGCCATCAACATAACCTTCGTCGTCGTGTCCCGGTTTGATTTCATCACGTCGCTGAGCGCGAATATGTCGAGTATGATTGCAGCCACTCCAAACAGTGTGAACATTGCTTGATTCTCCCTTCAGATCGCGTTTCGTTTTGCGGTTCGCTCTAAGTTACGAGCCGGCCAATTCGAAAGTTCGACAATAGCCCTCAATAGCATGGCTGTGACCCGTGCGATATGATGAATCACCACACCGGTGTTGCCACATGAACATTTGGACTGTAGCGATAATCGTCCTGCTCTTCAACGTGCCGTTCGGCTACTGGCGGGCCGGGGTCAGAAAGTTCTCAACTCAATGGATATTGTCGATCCACTTGCCCGTACCGTTCATCATCGCGCTTCGAATCCTTTCAGGGCTTGGCTGGCGATGGATAACCTTTCCGGTGCTGATAGGAGCATTCTTCGGCGGCCAATTCCTTGGAGGCTGGATCTACGGATGGCGCAAGAGAGAACTCGACCGGGAACGATCAAGCAATTAAATTTGGGGAGCACCGGGCAATAAGCTCTTGCTCCCGCTGCTCCCCGTGTTCAGCCTCAGTGGCCGGTCTCATCGGCAGTTTCGCACGCAGGCTTCGAAGCGCTCTTTGGCCCTCCGCTCACACTCCCGCCGTTCCTGGGGTGGAAGATTGCGGCAGCGCTGGCGTTCGGCTCTGGCTTCTTCGCGGCACCTGCGCACACACGGATTGCGCCGGTCCGATACCTGGGCTTGAGTCGGAGCGAATACGCCGACACCAACTGCGAACAACAGCACTAACAGGATCAAAACTTTTCTCATCTCAGCATCTCCTTTTCGGTTTGGCAGTTCACTCCCGACGACACTACGCCCGTAGAATCGCAGGGAAGCATTAAGCAATTGAATAACGTGGAGAGAGCTTGTTGAATTGGACGCGGGCTAACGAGAGTTGGTCTGGAAATCGACGGTGGGATCTTTAGCAGGCGGCCCACTGAGACCGTGACAAGAGTCCACTCTCACTAATACCCCCAACGCAGTTGGGGGATTGTTCATACGCAGCCTACCGGGGAAAAGCCGCCCTCTTCTCCTATCGTGGCACCGCTAGGACGACACGACGGTAGGCCGAGTATGAATGATCCACCAACTTCGTTGGTGGTATTGCACCTGAACACTTATGAGTTTCGACTTGCTAGAGGTAAGAGATGGTGAGTTCTACTGCGCCTTCTTCTTCTCGACGGGCCGAAGTTTCTCGAGAAGCTGAAATGATTCGTTCGCGATGAAGCTGCCGAAGGTCGGGCCGAACAGCGAGATGGTCGACTCATACGTCTTATGACGATACTCGTCCTCGGTGATGATGTAGCCGAGCGCGTCGTTGGTGAGCCCGAGCAGGAAAGTCTTCTCAAATCCGAGCAGCTTGCCGCGCTCCTTGACCTGAAAATTCAAAATGCTGCCAAGCTCGCCAGGTATCGCGACGAACGCCACGCGGTTGTCAAAGGAAATCGCGTTGATCTCTGAATCGTACGCGGGCGGGTAACTCATGCCAGGCGGAAAGACAGAAGTAGGCACCAGCTTGAGCGTGAGCGGCGCGCGGACGAGCTTGATGTCTACCGCGTCTTGCGGCTTGATCATCATTGTAACTTTGAACACTTCGACCGCCAGAATCGTCCCGACGTTTTCCGCGCGTTGCCAGCCGTCATCGCCCAGGAACGCACGCGGCGCGATTGTGCCTTGCGCGCCGTTGGCGAAGATCGCCATAACATCGCCGCCTATCATTCGCTCCACTGCGTTTCTTGCATAGCCGACGAAATCCGCGGAGTAGGTCATGTTCTCCGGTCCGAGTACCGTCGGATGAGCAGCGAAGTTCATCAGCACCGCCATCGGTTTTCCAGTCGCGATCGAGTCGACGCGAATCACGCCGACTTCGGGATCAACCGGACCATCGGGCGGCCACGTGGAGCGGAAGCGCGAGATGCCCCGAGCCTCGCCCGCTCCGAACGCGATGCGAACGGGCTTCAACGTTTTGTTGGCGGCTATGATTGCATCAGCCGTTCGCTGTTCGTAGAGCGCGCGGACTCTCGGATCGAACTTGCCCGCAAGCACGTTCGCAAGCAGCGGCAGCATCTCCATAAACGCGCCGCCGCCCGAGTGCGTGTGAGAAGACATCACGAAGATGTGATCGGGAAGAATATGAGTGGCTTCCGACGCGATAGCTCGAATGCGTTCGACCATGCCGTGATCAAAGCCGAGATGATCGACGCTGACGAAAGCGATCTTCTCGGCTCCGTTGTCAAGAATCAACGCTCGCGCTTCGGTGGGATCGTGCACGCCGGTCGAGGGGGCGCCGCGTCGCGCGCCATATCCGGCAAGCGGAGTTCCGATGGGAGGCGTGATGTCAGCCTTGCCGACGCCCCCCATCAGAGTCTTCTGCGCGTTTGCGGGTACAACGCACAGCGCAACCAGGACAAAGGTTGCGATAACAGTTGAGAGTCTTCGTCGCATTGCTAACGACTAAGGTGTTCCCGCCTTGAACGAGTAGTTGAATCCACCAAAGATCACGCCGAGGAGTATTGAGACGACAATCAGGACCGTCCAGATGAGCATTATGTTCTTAATGCCCGCTTTCCCGGAGTTCATCCAGCCCCAAATCAGCGTCCAAATTCCGCACGTGATGATCCCGATGATCCCATGGAGGGCTCCACCAACCTGAAACTGTTTGATCAGCACAATAATAAAACAGACGAACGCGCCTAGACTTATCAGCATCTGCAGGATCTGCATGCCACCTACCTCCGTTTTTGGATTTTTACCCCTAAAGGCTTGGGTTCTTATAGACGAAAACGATGCGTCAGTACAAGTTCTTTTCGTCAAGCAATCGTTCCGCCGCCATCGACCACGATCGTGTGACCGGTGATGTAGCCCGAGGCCGGCGACGCAAGAAAGACTGCTACACCCTTCAACTCGCCCTCGTTGCCGACGCGGCCCATCGGCACGCTGGCTTCGACATGAACCTGCGCGGCTTCCAAAATCCTTTCAGTCATTCTCGAAGGAAAGAAGCCCGGCGCGATCGCGTTCACACGAATGCCGCGGCGGGCCCACTTGGCCGCGAACTCGCGGGTCATCGCGATCAATCCGCCTTTAGCCGCGACGTAGCCAACTATGTGCTGGCCGCTTTCCATCGAGCCTCGAAGTCCCGCGACCGAAGCTACATTGATGATGTTGCCGCTACGGCGCTTGAGCATCTCGCGTCCGGCGCGTTGAGAAAAGAGAAACGCGCCGGTCAGATTGATCTGAAGCACCATATTCCACTTTTCGAGAGAATGCTCTTCGATGGGTTCTGCCCAGGTGACGCCTGCGTTGTTGACGAGGATGTCGATCTGACCGTACGCCGCAACGGTCTGATCGACTGCAGCTTGAACGTCATGGACATTTGACACGTCGCAAAGCGCGCCTACGCAGGCGAAGCCGCGCGCACGAAATTCGTCGACGGTGGGCGTGAGCCACTGCTCGCGCCGAGCCAGCAGCATGAGCGAGGCGCCGGCTTCGGCGAGACCTTCCGCCATTTCTTTGCCGAGTCCGCGCGACCCGCCCGTGACCAGCGCCACTTTGCCTGACAGGTCGAATAGTTCTTTCAATGTAGGCACGAGCAGTCAATCTCCTTACGTCGGTTGTGAATGCGGATGACGCTTTATATCGCATAGGAGGTTGGGAAGCAATGCTCTCCTTTTCTTTTATCAATCTGTTATTCCAGTTGAGAGGCATCATGCTAGAATGCAGTTATGAGCACCCCGGTAATCGAGCTCTTCCGAAGGGCATCCGACCTTCCCGAATCCGACAGGGCCCTACTTGCGGGACTGTTAATTGAAAGCCTCGAAGCGGAGCCGGATGAGGAAGTCGAACAGGCATGGCTGGCCGAGGTAGAGCGACGAGTTGCGGAGTTAGAGTCGGGCTCGGTTCAGACAGTCCCCTGGGAAGAGGTCAAGGCTCGACTAATGAAACACAGCGATGTCGAGTAAGGTGCGCTTCCATCCGGATGCCGCAAACGAGCTTGTCGCGGCGAGTGAGTGGTATCGCGAGCGCAGCGAGATTGCCGCGCGCGCTTTCTTGATCGAGACCGACCAGGCTATTAAGAACATCCGCAATACGCCGCTTCGCTATCCGACTTTTCAGAATGAAACCCGGCGCCTGATTCTCCCACGGTTCCCATTCTCAATCGTCTATCGGTTTGAGGCCTCGCTCATCGAAGTGATCGCCGTTGCTCATCATAAGCGTAGACCCGGCTATTGGAAATCCAGGCTTTCCTGATACAAGATAGCTGCGCACTCGAGTCATCCATCTACCGCAGTGGCCTGCTTCTCTTTCATCTTCGCTTCATCCCACAGCGCGTCCATCTCGATGTGATCCGAATCAGCCGGCTTGCGGCCTTGCTCTCGCAAGCGGTCTTCGATGTAGCGAAACCTCCGCCGGAATTTTCTGTTCGAAATCTTCAGCGCGCTTTCGGGATCGACGCCTAGCAAGCGCGCCACATTCACCGCGACAAAAAGCAAATCTCCAACCTCGCCGGCGACCTCCTGATGATTCGGCTGCTCGGAGCCCACAGCTTGTTTCAACTCTTCGACTTCCTCATCAAGCTTTTCGAGCACCGAAGGAACGTCGGGCCAGTCGAAGTCCACACGTGAAACCTTCGTCGTCATCTGAAAGGCTTCCATCACCGCGGGCAGCTTGGTCGAAACGCTGTCGAGCATCGAGCCGTCATCGCTTCGTTTCCCTTTCGCGTCGAGCTCAGCTTCTTTGATCGCTTCCCAGTTGCGCAACACCTCGCCCGCGGTTTGGGCGGTGTCCTCGCCGAAGACGTGCGGGTGGCGTCGAATCATCTTCGCCGAGATGCGCTCGATTACGTCGGCTACCGTGAAGCGGTTCTCTTCGGTAGCGATCTCGCTATGAAAGACAACCTGAAGCAGCAGGTCGCCAAGCTCACCGATCAACTCTTCGTCATCGCCTTCGTCGATGGCTTCGACTACTTCGTAGGCTTCTTCGAGCATCATCGGCTTGAGGCTTTCGTGAGTTTGCTCGCGATCCCACGGACAGCCGCCCGGCGCGCGCAGTCTTGAGATCAACTCGACAAGCTCAGCGAACTTTTCGCCTGTGATTGTTGCGGATAATTCAGCCACGGACGGAATCTACAAGATGAAAGGGCAAAGAGCAAAGGCGAGGACGGAGGATGGAGGATGGAGGATCGAGGATCGAGGATTGAAAATCGAGGATGAAACGCGCTATGCGCGATCCTCAATCCTCGATCCTCCATCCTCTATCCTCAATCCTCACCTTCACCTTCCCCCTTCGCTCTTCTCCGCCTCCGGTGTTAGCATAACTGCTCTCAACGATGCAGAATCTCTTTACTGGGTGAATCGATATGGCTGAACGAGGCGACACAGGTTTCAAAGTTACAGACCGAAGGAAGTACAACCCCGACGGGAGTCCGCGCGAGTCCGCTGAACCAGAAGCCGAGACAGTAGTAAACGAAGCTGAAGCGCCAGCTCCAATCCGTGAAGCGCCAGCTCCAATCCCTGAACCGCCAGCGAACAATGTCCTTTCGTTCCCCGGTGAGGCGGCGAAGAAGCAACCCGAGCCTGTGCCTCGAGCCAGCGCGAGTGAAACCAGGGCTGCGGAACCCGGGCCGAATGCTGCGCAGGTTGCGGCGGGCCACGCCGAGCAGGCTTACAATCAAGCGCGGGGCCCTAATTCTGCGCGACTGCCCGAAGCTTCCTTCCTCAGCCTTGTGAACATGCTTGGGGTAGAGGCGGCGATGCACCTCGGATTAATTCAGACCCAAGGCGAAGAACCTCTGCCCGTTGATACGGAAGCGGCCCGCCACCTGCTCGACATGCTCGGCATCCTTCAAACAAAAACGCGCGGCAATCTGACCGCCGAAGAAAACAACTTGTTTGAAAGCATGCTGGCCGATCTGCGTATGCAGTTCGTAGCGGTTTCGAGAAGGCGATGAACATCACTTTTCTCGGCACGGGTACCTCGGTCGGCGTTCCGTCGGTCGGATGCGAGTGCGATACCTGCTTGTCGGACGACCCGCGCGACAAACGGCTGCGCACTTCGGTGCTGGTCGAGCACCAGGGACAGAACATACTCATTGACGCATCGACGGACTTCCGCCAGCAAGCTCTTCGCATCGGCCTCAAGCACCTTGCCGCTATCCTGTTCACACACTCGCACGCCGATCATTGTTTCGGGTTGGATGACACGCGCCCGATCATGTTTCGCGACGGGGCGATCCCGGTGTACGCCAGCGAGCTCACCTGGCAAGGACTCAAGCGAATATTTTCTTATGTGTTCGAGCCCGCTGGTTATCCAGGAGTTCCTCGCATAGTGCCGCACAGCATCGAGAGTGACTTCAGCCTGGTTGGCCTCAACGTCGAGCCGCTGACGGTGATTCACGGACAATTGCCGGTCACGGCGTTTCGAATAGATCGCTTTGCGTACGTGACTGACTGCAACTTTATTCCAGACGAGTCGTGCGCTCGGCTGAGGGGATTGGACTTGCTGGTGATTGATGCGCTGCGTTTCAAGAAGCATCCGACACACATGACGTTAGAGCAGTCGCTCGGATACATTGAGAGGCTCGAGCCGCGACGCGCGTTGTTGACGCATATCTCGCACGATATCAAACACGCGGAGACGAGCGAGCATCTGCCTGAGAACGTTGAGATTGCTTATGACGGATTGGTTGCTGAAGTAGGTTAGTACGAATGAGAATCTTCCGTGAAACAAACGACGACAGAATCGAAACCCCAACCATCCTGACCTTCGGCGTGTTCGATGGGCTTCACCTCGCCCATCAGCTCATAATGAGCCGGGTCGTGGAGCGCGCCCGAGCGTTGAGTGTGCCTGCGACGGTTGTCACATTCGATCCACACCCTCGCGCGGTGCTGCACCCGCAAACTGCGCCGCCGTTGCTTCAAACCTTCGAACAGAAGATGGAAGGCATCGAGCGCCTGGGCATCGATCAAACGGTTGTGCTCAACTTCTCAAACGAGCTTTCACAAGTGAGCGCCGAAGACTTCCTGCTGAGATTCATCTTCGGCAGCCTGGACGCTCGCGAGGTTTACCTGGGCCAGGGCTTCGCATTCGGCCACAACCGCGAAGGTAGATTCGAGCTCTTGAGTCGCGTCGCCGGGCGTCTGGGCCGCGTTGCAGAAGACGTCCCCGAAGTGCTCGTACGCGGCCATCGCGTGAGTTCAACGATGATCCGCCGGCTGTTGGGAGCAGGCCGCGTGAACTTTGCGCGGCGGATGCTGGGCCGCCCCTACGGCATTGAGAGCCGCGTCATCGAAGGCCGCAAGATCGGCAAAGCTCAACTCAAATACGCGACTGCGAATCTCAAGCCTCACAACACGATGATTCCGGCTAGTGGAGTCTACATCACACTTACTCTTGTTGAGGGGTCCTGGCGCCGCTCGATTACCAACATCGGGCACAGGCCGACGTTCGGAGGTGAGCCGGAGCTGACCGTCGAAACGCACGTGATGGACTTCGATCGCGAGTTGTATGGCGAGAAGATTCGGGTGCGCTTTCTCCACCGGCTGCGCGGTGAAAAGAAGTTCGAGTCAATCGACGCGCTGCGAGATCAGATCGATCGCGATTACAATCGTGCAGTTCGCTACTTTCAGATGGACGGCGTTCGGCGCAACATTGCTATCTGATAACTATGCTCAGCGCGGACCGCACCGCGCCAGCCAAGCTATGATTGGAGGGAGCATTATGTATGTCAAAAAACTCAGTCCCGGTGTGCTGACACTTCTATTCGTCTCGCTTCTGGTCGTCTCGCTTCTGGCGACAACCACAAATGCCCAGCAACCAGCCAAGCCAGAAACAATCACACCCGAGAAGCGAGCGTTACTCAAGGAGCTGTTCGATCTCACCAAGCTCGACAAGATGATGGGAAATATGATTGACGCATTTCTTCTCCA
>JADGNW010000505.1 GCA_017883315.1 Blastocatellia bacterium
CCAGCCAATCGCTCACCATGTCGATCGTGTTCTGTTTGATCGCGCTTGTGTCGGCGTAGTCGCTCGTCAACGCGTGCAGATCGGCGATGAAGTAGAAGCACTCGTAGTCGCCCGAGTCTTGCAGACGAATCCAGTTCTTGAGCGCGCCTTCGTAGTTGCCCAGGTGAAGATTCCCGGTCGGGCGCATCCCGCTTACGATTCTTTTCTTTTGGTTTTCGCTCTTCGCCGACAACTCGACAACCCTCGGATCGCGCGTATCACGCCAGAAGCAATTTCAGGATGAAAATAGAAATGGGCTGGAAAATGTACCCCAGCGCACCGATATAGATGAGACCGATCAAGAGCAGAAAACCGTACGGACGAATCTGCGCGTACGCCTGCTGCATTTGATACGGAAGCAGTTCTTCAAACACGTGACTTCCGTCCAACGGCGGAATTGGTATGAGGTTAAAAATGCCGAGCGCTAAGTTCAACATGAGCATAACGCCAAGGAACAACGCGAGCGGTTGCACAAAAGCCGGCTGCCCTGCCGATGCTCCAATCACATCGTAGGGATAGATTCGGTATTGACGATTGAACGTCAGCACGCCCGCAAGAATGAGCACTTTCATGACGATGAAAGTGAGGGTCATGAGAATGAAGTTGCTGATTGGACCTGCAGCCGAGACGGATATATTCGCTCTGGTCTTATCTCGCCACAGCAGCGGATTCGTCTGAACCGGTTTTGCCCAACCCAGCAGCGGCACCGACGTGAACATCATTATCAGCGGAAACAATATCGTTCCTATGGGATCTATGTGAGCGATGGGGTTAAGCGTGATTCGACCCTGAAGCCTTCCGGTGTCATCGCCGAACTTCTCGGATGTCCAGGCGTGGGAGGCTTCGTGGAATGAAAGCGAAAAAAGAAACACTACAAACCAGATGATAACGAAACCGATATCAATGTCTTTCAAGCGTACACGCTCCCAGCAATCCTGAGGCCCAAATTTGGCACAAACTCAAACTAACACGCGGTTAAATGGCTGTCAAAAGAACGCGACTTCTGTTCGTCGGATATCCGCCACTAAGACTCGAAGCCACGAAGCCGCACCAGATTCACTACGAACTTCGTGGGTCTTTGAGTCTTAGAGTCTTGGTGGCGACGTGTGGGGTTCAGCAAACTGTCAGAAAGGCCAATAACCTTCAATTCCCAACTGTACGCGGAAGATCTCACGGCTGGTCGCTACGATCATGTTTCCCTGATCGTCAAAGCACAACCCGACTATTCCTACTCCGGCCACTGCCATCTCGGCTTCGGCATCGGGAGTGATCTTGACTATGCCACGATGACCACGGCGGCTCGCAGCGATGTAGAGATTACCTTCACGATCGAATGCCAGTCCTTGCGGCCGCCCGAGCCCCGAGAAGAATCTCGTCACCTCGCCGTCAGCACTGATCCTCACTATCGAATCAAAGCTCGAAAGCGTCGGGCCCGCCACGTACAGATAGCCATCAGGTCCGAACGCGAGATGATAGGCGGCCATGCTCGGTTCGAGAGTCGCGAAGGGCGTCCCTTCCCCAATCTCATTTACTAAGAAGATCGTGCCGCTGCGATCGCCCACGAACATCCGCCCTTCCGAGTCAAACGCGATGCCGGTGGCAATGCCGAGATTCCGAGCGAACTCCTCGGCCTCCTTGAATGGAGTCGCGCGATAAACCGTGCCGTCGTAGCGGCTGGTAATAAACATCTCACCGCTTGGGCTGAAAGCCAGGCCGCTCGGGTTGATCATGTCCGTAAGAAACGGCTCGCTTTCGCCGTCGGGTGTGATCTTGTAAACAGAGACGGGAACTTTCTGCCCGCGGCTTCCTGAAAGCGTCGTATAAATGGCGCCGTTGTCGCGGTCGTAGGCGGGATTAGCAACCGGATGCAGGTTCTCGGCCAGCTTATGGCCGACGATGAACGGCAGCCCCTCGCTCACCGAGCCTTCCGACTCCAGTGTGACGTAGATTTCATTACCATTTTCCAGCAAGTTCGCAGGCACAGGCGCAATGATTCTGTTGGAAGAGGCGCCTACCGGCCGGGCATCTACTCCTCCAAAGCGAACGCATGCCTGATCGTAGGCAGAGAACACGAAGTCCTTGCAAGTAACGATGACTTCCCCGCCCTCCACGCCCGCACCGGGCACGATACTTTCGATCACAGGCTGCGCCATTCTCTTCGGAACCCTCTGCTTATTTGATTATTCTGATACTCGATAAGACGCGAGTATATTACGATGCGACGCATGGATTGTCCACAAAGCGGGCTTCGAACCGCTCTAAGCATGGTTTGCTTTATTAGGTTATCAACGCGCGGCGCTTCTTCGGTCGACAAAAGAATGAGGAGTGAACGCTCTTAAGGTTTCACTCCTCATTTCGTTTCTATCAGAGGCGGCTCGATGTTCAGTTATTTTGGAGTCTGCGCGGTCTTCTTCGCATCAGCAGCCTTCTTGATCTGCTTTAGCGCGGTGTCTGCTTCTTCGCGAGTGACGACGCCGTCCTTGTTCAGATCAAGCGACTTGAAGATGCGCTCGTTGCCAAGTTCCTCGGCGGTGATCTTGCCGTCCTTGTTCTTGTCGTACTTCTCGAACAAGTTGTTCACCTCGACGCCGCCGGTCGCCTGCGCCTGAGCGTCTTGAACTGCCCGGAAGAATCCGTTCAGCTCTTCCTGCGAGAGCTCGCCGTTGTGATCCTTGTCCAGGACGTCGAACAGCGAGAGTATCTTTGCGAACTCCTCGCGCGAAACTTTACCGTCTGCGTTTGCATCCAGAAGCTTGGCCAGGCTCTCGCCGGTGCGAGGTCCGCCGCCCATTCCGCCGCCTGCGCCGCCGAATCTCGCGCGCATCGCGTTCCACTCCTCTTCGTCGATGAAGCCGTCGTGGTTTGTATCGAAGCGATCGAACGCCTGCGCCATCTGGCTGGGCCACTCTTCGCGGCTGATCTTCTTGTCCTTGTTCTTATCGAGATCAGCAAAGCTCGGCAACTGCATTCGCATGCCTCCGCCCTGCTGGCCACCGGGCGGCATCGGCGGAGGGTCTTGAGCCAACGCACTGCCAGCCGCTACGGCGATGAACACTACTAATCCAAAGAATCTCTTCATGACGTGTACTCCTTAAACCTGCAAATCAGAAACCAAATCTCAAACCAAGATCAATCCTCCGCGAGCCGCCGCCGCCAAAGGGACCGCGGCTGCCGACCGTGCTGTTCGGTAACCCAAACAGTGGCGACGTCAGCACTGAGTTGTAGCTCGCAAGGTTGACATGATTGAAAATATCGTTAGCGGTGACGCTGAAGGTCAAATTGTATTTGTGGCGCGGGTCACCGCCTCCGCCCATCATCATTGCATTGCCACCACCGCCTCCGCCTCGCATCGCGGCTACTGCTGCGCCGCCGAATCCACCGCCGCCGCCGCCGCGGTTCTGATTATTTCCGCCGCGATTGGCTCCGCGTTGATTCTGGGCCTGCTGATTGGCTGGGGTTTGAGTGCCCTGCTGATTAGGCTGACTAGCTGCCATGCGGGGAAAGTTGTTAGGCGGCGGGCCGAACCCGAAAATTTTTGACACTCCCAGATTCACACTGACGAATCCCGGACCCTGACCGAAGTTGCGAGGGATGATTTGCTCGCCGGAAAGCGGATCAGGATTAAACGTGCCGAAGCGGGTGACGATCGCGCCAGGCTCGCCTGCGGTTGCGAACGACGGCCGGTCCGAATACTGGTTGTCGCGGTTGTTGTCGCGGCCAGTCAGGATATTAAACGGTCTGCCGGAGGACGCGATAATGAATGGGCTGAGCCTCAGTCCCCAGGGCGCGGTAAACTGACCGCCGACGAAAAAGTTGTGGCGCACATCACCTGCGGCTCGTCCCCATTCAGTTGACAGATCGTACGGGTTTGCGGGATTCGTGTTTGCGCCGTCGGTGTTGCTGTGCATTGACGCGAGAGTGTAGACAGAGAACAGCGTGACCTTTTGGCTGAACCCGGTCCGCACGTTGATCTGCATCTGCTGCCTGGTCGAGAGACCGTTCGATTCATATTCCAGTATCGGCCCCTCGCCGGGAAATGGCACGACCGGTTGGCCATTGTCAAACGCAGTAGGCGCGTTGACGTTTCGAGTCCGAAGCAGATGCACGCCTCTCGTCCACGTATAAGTAATTGCGCCGATCATCTTTAGAGGCAAAGGTCGTTCGTAGCTGACGCTACTCACTATCGAGTACGGATCGTTGAGGCCCTCGGCCTTTCGGCGCGTAGTAGGCAATCGCGAGGTCGTTCCATTCTCCAGGTTAGAAGGAATGGTCTGGAAGAAGTTCGGCTGTTGAATGACGAACTGGTCCTGGTGTCCACCGTCGAGCCGGGTTGTTTCCGACGTGATTCCTGAATCGAGATAGGTGTAGAAGATCCCGCTGCCGGCCCTGATCGTAGACTTGCGTGCCTTGTCGGGATTCCATGCGATCGAAAGCCGCGGCGCAAAGTTCAGCTTGTCGCCGAGGTGTGTTTGAAATTCCTGACGCACACCGTAAGAGAGGAAGAAACGCTGTGAGACTTTCCAATCGTCGAGCGCGAAGAATCCATATTGCCATTGAGAAAACCCGACGAACGGATCGCCGCGATTGATCGAAAACTGCGACGGGTGATAGCCGGGTACGCCCAGCACCACGCGGCGGTAGAGCTCAATCGGACTGATTAGAATCGGAGCGCCGTCGGCGCCGGTTATGATTCCGCCCTGAGCGTCTCGCTCGAAGTCCTGTCCAAAGGTAAAACTTCCCCCGAAGTTTGAACGGATGAGGTTGTCGAATTGCAAACCTTCCGCGCGGATGCCAGCCTTGAGCGTGTGAGATCCGTGGGTATAGGTGAGATTGTTTGTGAGATCGAGATTCCTGTTTGAGTTATCGGTGAAAGACTGGCTCCCGCCGCCGTTGAACGCATCGAGCACGCTAATCGCGACCGCATTCGACAGCGCGTTAGTCTGAACTTCGCGATGGCTCAGTTGAATGCGCATTTCGTTGACCGCATGCTCGCTCGCGATAGTCAGAAGCGACAACCTGAGCGTGTTCTCACTCGAGGATGTGTTTCCACCACGCTCGGGAAGCGTGAAACCGCCGCCGCCGCCCCGGGCCGATTCGTTTTGTGAATGACGGAACTGAACTCCAATCGTGTGCTTCTTGGTCGCGAGATAATCGGAGCGAATGGAAAAATTCAAGCCTCGCGTCGGCGTCAAGACCGTGGCGGTAAACGGCGTCGGCTGGAACGTCACCGGATCGAGCACCAACGCATTGACATAGTCGTTGCCGTCGGTTTCGTTTCGCTGCATATCGAAGAAGAAGCCCCACCGATTGCGAATTATCGGGCCGCTGAAATAGCCTCCATACCTGCGATATTGAAATGGCGCTCTGAAAGTGGCAAACGCATCACGCGCGTTGAGGGATTCGTCGTTGAAATTGAAATTGAACCCGCCGTGATATGTATCCGCGCCGGGTTTGGTGATGATCTCGATGCGTGTGCTGCCGGGTTCGGAGTACTCAGCCGAATATGGATTCTGGTTTATGTTGATTCGCAGGATGGCTTCCTTCGGTGGAAGCTGGCCGCGCTCGCGAAAACCTCCGACATAGACGGCCGCGTCATCTCCGCCTCCTGCCGCGCCGGCCATCTGCTTCAGAGTTTGAAGCAACTCGTCCGGATCGTCGGGCAGCGCTTGCAGGTCCTTCTCTGTAAGCGTGATCGCAGACAGATTCTTGTCGGGCTCAGTAGAGATCGCCGCCGAGTTGTCTGAGACTTCAACCTTCTCCGCGAGCATCACCTTGAGCTTCACATCAAATGGAGCAGCCGGCTTCGAAGTGAGGTCGATCGGTTGTGCGAATTTTCCGAAGCCTTCGACTTCAACGGTCAGGGTGTATTCCCCAGGCTTGACCGTGAAACGGTAGCGTCCGTGATCGTCGGCCGTAGCCGTGTATTTCTGACCTTTGCCGTCGTCGAGTGCAAGGGGCGCCGCCGGAATGTAAGCGTTAGTCTCGTCGATCACGGTCCCGCGCAATTCGATGAGAGCTTGCGCCTGCGCAACGCCGGATCCGACGAGCGCGAACGAGTTCAGTATTAACAGGAGAGAGGCGAGCGAAACAGCAACACGGTTTTTCATTAGCCTGAGTCTCTTTTTTCTATTCACTAGATCTTGCACAGAAGTTCCGCTGACTGAGCCAAGTCGCGGACGTTTAAGTAGAAGGGGTAAACCGGCAAGCACGGCTCCGTTACTTCTTAGATCGCTCTTTTTCCTGCTCGCGCATTTTGTCGTGGTCTTGAACCATCTGCTCGTACTTCGGCAGTTGCTCCGGGCTCAACAGAGCACGAATGCGATCGCGCGACTCCTGGCGCACCGCATTGAATCGCGGCTCGAAATCCTTTATCCGAGGTTCCAGGTCTTTCCGGA
>JADGNW010000506.1 GCA_017883315.1 Blastocatellia bacterium
ACTCTTCGCCGCTGTTGAGCGCCAACTGCAAAGACTCCGCGGTCCGCGCGCTCGTAGACGATCGGCAAACACATTCGGCGATCGGAATCTCGCCGGCGTGAATGACTGCGCCGCAGTTGCTCTCATCAAGTAAGTGCCACAGGTCCGTGCTAAGCCCGTCACTGATATCAATCATCGCCGTCGCCAGTCCCGCTTCGCCAATTGCGCGTCCCAGACTTAATCGAGGCTCAGGCGCGAGGTGTTTCAGCAACGCGTCCTGAAAGTTGGAATCACCTTCCAACCTGAGGCCCTCTTCAAGCAGCGAGAGTCCAAGCGCCGATGCGCCGAGCGACCCGCTGACGTAGATTATGTCGCCAGCCTTCGCGCCTCGGCGAGTGACCGCTTTTCCGTTTTCGCAACCTCCAATAACGCTGACGTCGATGAAAAGCGAATCGCGAGAACTCGAAGTGTCACCCCCTACGATCGAAACGCCGCTCGCATCCGCGAAGTCGAAGAGTCCTCTAAATATCTCATCAATAAATTCAGAAGAGAACTTGTGGGGCAGGGCGATGCTCACCATCGCAAACCTCGGAACGCCGCCCATCGCGGCTATATCGCTGAGATTCACAGCGAGCGCCTTGCGACCCAACAATCGCGGCGGCGTCCATTCCGTGCGAAAGTGTACGCCTTCGACCATCAAGTCGCAGCACACGATCAAGTCTCTTCCGCCGGCGCCTTTGATCACGGCTGCGTCGTCGCCGATGCCGACGAGCACTTTGTCATTGACGCACGAAAGCCTTTTCAGCCGTGAAATAATCTGCGATTCATTTGGCATAGCTTTCTCTGGCTTCGTAATCGTAGCGTGCAATCGTAGCATCGCGCGCTCGGTTATTCACAGCGTCGATGCTCAACAGTATTCTTGTCCAAACTGTTGAAGTGGGTTTGGCGGTATTGTAGAATGACGCTGCCCCGCCTCCTCGTTAATCCACTCGAAAGAAAGACTCGTATGCAGTTCGACGCCAATTTAGCACCGGCTCGCGCTAACCCGGTCAGCGGGCAAGCAGGCTCCAGCATCACTCACGAAATAGATCTGTACGATGAGCTGCTGGCGTTCGTGGACCTGACTCCGGACGAGCAACGCCTCTATCTGACTGACAAGACGTCTGTGAACGAGGCGCCCGAACCTTCCAGTCCTGAACCGGCCGAACCAGAAACAGTGGAAGAGCTGGATCCGGAAACCGCCGTATCCCCGGTAGAGTCTCCTTTTGTCTTCGCCGATTCGACGCCGCTGGATGTGAAGTTGGATGAGAAACTGGATGAGACGCTCGAAGTCACGGACGCAGTTGATGAGTTGTCCGACGTCAGCGATCCTCTTGCAGATCTGAATCTCGATGGTCCTTTCACCGACGTGCTGCCTGGAAAAGACTGTCTGGCGTGCGGTGCCGAGTCCGGCGCTGATGATCTGTTCTGTATGAGCTGTGGAAGCTTCCTCAACGGAATTGCTTCTAACTCCCCCTCGAATCCAATCTGCGCCGACTGCGGTCAAGGCATCACGATCGACGAGATATTCTGTCCCTGGTGCGGATCAGTGCTGGCTGCCAGTTAGATCGATCTCGAAATGAGCGCTCACCGGACGCGCCCATCCTAACTCACCTTCCAACCCTTCGGCGCAGCCTGTATCATTACTCAAGTAGTGGCCCGGGAGAGCCGCAGTTGATTCATCTACAATCCGCAATCGCCGCCGTGTTGGCTCAAGCAGATCGCACGTTGATGCTTGTCGGAGCGCGAATCGTGTTTTCGCTGCTTCTCGTGGCCGTGCAGCTTTATGTGCTGCGCGCGATGCTGCGGATCGTACGCTCGATGCTGCTTCCGCGGAACAAAGAGAAGCCATTGATCACGGCCGTGTTGGCTCTCATCGTTCTCATAAATCTTCCTCTGGTATTTTTCATCATCGAAAGCGTTGTGCGTCCGCGCCAGTTGCTGCTGTACGGTCCTCCGCTCGCGTACGAGTCGATGATCCGTCCTTTCGCGTACACGTTCTTCGTGTGGACACTAGGCTCGTTGTTGTTCGCGGCAGCGTCACCGATCGTGATGGCTTGTTTCGCTGTCATTCAGTTCTTCCGGCGCAAGAGGACCGAGCCGCAGGACGATGAACCGACGATGAAGGTGTTTGATCTTTCTCGCAGGCGGTTCTTGCAACTGGCATTGACGGCGGTTGCTTCGATGCCGTTCGCGGTTTCGGCCTACGGCGCGGTGGCGGCGAGAACGCGCAAGGTGGTTGAGAGAGTGATCGTTCCGATCTCGAATCTTCCGCCGCAGCTCGATGGTCTGACCATCGTTCAACTGAGCGACATTCACGCGGGGATGTTCATGCGAGAATCGCAAATGGCTGACTTTGCCCGCATCGCCAGCGGCCTCAAGCCCGACATCATAGCGCTGACCGGAGATTTCGTCGCAACCACGAGCGATCAGGTTGAACCTTTAATGAGAGCGATGTCAGGACTGGAGGCGAAACACGGCGTGTTCGCCTGTCTTGGCAATCACGATATCTTCACTCGCTCGGAAGATGCGATCGCTCACCAGTTCGCTGCGGCCGGGTTTAAGCTTCTCAGAAACAAGAATGAGTTAATCGATATCGACGGCGCGAAGCTGAACATGATTGGCGTCGACTATTTTTTCGGGACGAGGTCGACCTCGAGCGCTCTCGATCAGGTTTTGCGCGCAGTGTCGTTGGAAGGCACAACTATCTTGCTTCAGCACGCGCCGCAATTGTTCCCGCAAGCCGCCAGGTTTGGAATCGACCTCACGCTATCGGGTCACACCCACGGCGGTCAAATAGCTCTAACGTTCGGAGACGTGATCATCGCTCCGGCCAGGTTCTCGACAATGTTCCTGGCCGGATTGTTCAAGATCGGCGACTCGCATCTCTACGTTAATCGCGGATTGGGCACCACAGGACCGCCCATCAGGATTAACGCGCCTCCCGAAATTACTCACATAACGTTGAAGACCGCCTGAAATGCCTCCTGATAGGTAAGCTACTGAACGTCGCTCACCTTTCCGTTGA
>JADGNW010000507.1 GCA_017883315.1 Blastocatellia bacterium
AGCGTGGCGCGTTCCGTTTCGAATTCGCTTCTGGCCCGGTCGTACTCGCGCTTGATGCGCGGACGAAGCAACAACCAAACGATAAGGATCCCCAGGGCGACGCCGCCGACAGACGCGATTACCAGTTGTAGATTGATGGTTGACAATTATCCTCGTGCTCTTTGGCGAGCGCCTTTCACTCGTCTACGCGTCCTCGCCAACTATCCGGATGTCGCTTCAGGTGCATCACAGCGATGATCAAAAGCGAGTTTGGCTGCGCGCGATATATCACCGCGTAAGGAAACCTCTTGGTTAGACAGCGACGCGTTCTGGATGAGAGTTGCTGCCACGCGGAAGGATGACTCGCGATTCTGGAAATTGTTTCCCAGACCTCATCCGCGAATTCATCGCCCAGGCTTGGCTCCTTTGAGTCGTAATAGGAGACGGCTTCTGAGAACTCTCTGCGGGCCGCGGCGAGGAATCGGATGCGCATCAACGATTCCTGTTCTTGATTGCGTTGAACACCTCTTCGGCTGGGATCGATTCCATCTCGCCTCGTTCGAAAGCGTCCAATCGATCCTCGGCTTCTAAGGCCCAGAGCTGATCTATTTCGGACAGTTCGGGGTCCAGACTCGAGAGAAGCCGTTCGGCAAATGCCGCGCGCTCGTTCGCCGGAAGACCAAGCGCCTGCTCAATTAGTTTTTCAGCCAACTCTGACATCGTAGTGACCCTTGTCGGTCAAACGCATTTTACGCGCTCGCTTACTTTCATTCAACATCACCGCCCGAAGACCGAGACCATACGTTCATACCCCTTGCGTGTGACGCGAGCGGGTGCCTTCAGCGCGATCCCCTTTTGCTAGAATTCGCTGGGTTCCTTATCCCGCCGTCGAGATGTCCGTTAGCCTCTCTAACAAAATACTGATCCGGCTCTGGCTAGCCGCATCGGGCAATAAATAGCCTGGTAGGGCGTCCATGAAGTCAGTAGTCTTCAGCATCTGATTGATAGCCTCGGCGATGTAAGACCGTACGTCATCAGGCGCTGATCGCAGCTCGTTCACCAGTTCTGATCTGCCGTCCACTACCGTTATCAGGTCTTCGAGATCATGGCTGGATAGGTAGTCGCCTTTGCCTCGACCTCGGAACGCCTCGATCTTAGTCGCGCAAAAATAGGGGGCAGTGACAACTCTAATGTGAAGGTCCGGTTCCAATTCATACTCCTGCGCCGACCCGAGAGCCGCCTCATACCAGCGGTTCGAGAAACCAAGAATGCTTTCATCCAAAGGCATCACGTCTAACCTGGTTTCGCCGTGTAGCCAGCGACAAAGGGGCGCATCTTCGCTCGTGTCTTCTGTGAAGCCGAGTATACGAAGGCGCTCGGAAAAGATCACATAATCCGCATAAGATGTGATCTCCGTAATCGCATCGACATCGAACGTGGGACGGACATCACCTGCACCTTCGTCGGTGATAAGTAATCCGGTCGTACAACCGCCGACAAACACCAATTCATCGAGAACCGGTATCAGTAGTTTTGCCGCTTCCTTGAGTAGCCGAAGATTGGGATCAGCCATCAGACTTCCTGCGCAGAATCTTTACCAGTTCTTGCTCAGCCAGCCGTCGCTCGCGCGGACGCCCGTCCCTGAGTGCATCGATTAGCGCAAGGAGCTCGTACAGTACGGGATCTCGAAGCGCAGCAACGGGCGCCATCTTATAGAGTGGAGTGAAAGCGACGCCTCGCATTTCTCCTTTGTAATATGGCCAGACCGGAATCGGTTCATCGCCAGCGACAATTAGCCGATTAAGCGGCGCCGCCGCATAGCAGGTTGGCACACCGCGGCTTGGTCCTCCGTGCTCTGCCGGAAAAGCGTACTTGATTCCGTGAATCAGGAATTCCTCCAAGGCGCTTACGATGGGCCGGTTCGACAATTCCGGGCCGTGCAGGAGATGAGCTGTCTGTGCCCTCTTCATCGCAGCATGGACTTCAGACGAACTTAGGGCGAGATCACGAGCGATCTGGGCGAACGGCGGGCGCGAATCGTAACCAAGCAGCTTAAGCGCAACAACCACATCTTGGGGCTTTAGAATCACAAGGCGATTATATATTCGCTATTCGCGAATTGCGAATGGCCTTGCATTCATCGCTTACCCCCTCGCGCGGACCTTAGGGCAATCGAATTACCGGCCGAAGATCGACACCATGCGTTCGTAGATCTTGCGCGTCACGCGAACGTCGTTCAGGTTGTACTCCCGAATCTCGGCGAGCCGGCCCGCTTGATACAACTCGAACACGCGGCTGCCTTCGACTTCATCGGTTTTGCTCGATGGGATTCCAAGCGCCCACGCGATGTCGTCCAGCGCCACGCGATTCTTAGCGCCAAGCCACCAGCGATGCATCGTGTCGTAGACGCCTCGCACGTTGAACTCAGCGAGATTCACAAACGGCCTAACAGTGATGTTGTTCACCAGGCAGCGCTGAAAGATGAACGGAAGATCAAACCCGATGATGTTGTGACCTACGATCTCATCGATGTCAGGATCGAAGCTGCGCATCAGCGCGAGAAAATCTGTGAGAGCTTGCTCTTCACTTTGCTCCTGTCCGTCAGAGTCGATGCCAAAGACGTGCTCGCTTGCTTTCTGCTCGGAGCCTTCTGCGTGCACGCCGACGACCGGCCCGATGTGAACAGCTATCGACAAGACTCGTCCCGAGGTCGCCGCTAGCGATCCCGATCCATAAGCACGCTCTTCCTCGGCTGCCTGATCTTCGAAGTATCGCTGCTGCCCGTCCTCGCTCATCTTGCCGCGCTCGATCGCGTGCTTCAACCGCCGCGCGGCTCTTTCTTTGAAAGCAGGAAGCGGAATCGTTTCGATGTCGATGGTGAAAGCTCGCGGAAGAAGCGGTTCAGCGTTTTGAAGCTCGCGATATTTTTCGGCGGTGATTGGCCTGAGTTCGGAGACAACAAACTGCGGCTGACCCTGAAACGTCTCGAGCCGCCCGACTACTCCCCACAAACCGGGGCTCATCGTCGCGCCGCTTGCCAGGATTTCGCCCGGTATTTTGAGCGCGATCGTTCCGCTAGCGTTTCGCGCGTGGGCAAGAAAGAAAGGCTTGCCTTGCTGCGGTCTGATCTCACGGGTCGAGGTGACGGCAACGGCGAGCCAGATGTCCTCTCCGGGTTTCAGTTCAGCAATTGAGATGTTGCCTTTCATGAATGATTCGCCTCTCGGATTAATTGAACTCGTCTTGCCATCGAACCGTGTTCTTCAAAGCAATATATTATCAGCTTGGCGAGCTTGGCGGTCCTTGGCGATCTTTTGCGCGAACTGTTTTATTCCTTCTCGCAAAGATCGCAAAGGACCGCAAAGCCCGCCAAGTTCGCAAACGAGCTATAGCCGAAGGAGCACCCCGTTAGCCGACTGCGAGGTTGCTCGTGAGATTGCCAGGGCATACAACAACACTTGGTTGCGATACTCATCCAGCCGTCCCGAAATCTCGAAATCAGTCTTGAAGTCAACGACTGTCCAATCGCCGCCGGGTGTTTCATCGATGAACGCCAAGTCAACGATTCCTTCTACGAGCGTTCCGTCTTCAAGCTGCAATGCGATTGGAGTCTCGCGCCTGCAGCGACCGTCAATCGAAGCTGCGGCGGCGCGTCGCATCACCGGATGAGCAAGCGCTCGCGTGACTGTCTCCGTTGCTGCGGTGACTTCATCTTGGGGCGCGCCGAGCAACCGGCCTTGCAGCTCAGACACTGCTTGGACACTGTCGGCGTCGGCATTCAAATCGACAACCGAAAGTACCGCATGCACCAATGTTCCGAAACGCTTTCCGTGCGGGCGCGAGAAGTCTATGCCGACGGATTCGATGGTGACTTCGTGCGCTTCTTCCTTTAGCTCTTCGGTTGTGTCCGTCGAAGCGAAGGCGGCCATCGCGAGCGCGTGCTCAGTCGCGGTGGCGACTCTCAATGTCGGGGTGCCTGCCTCTTCACGAACTCGAGTCCGCGCGGCCTGCCATTCCTGATGCGCCAGAACGCCGGCTGCCGAACGCGTTC
>JADGNW010000508.1 GCA_017883315.1 Blastocatellia bacterium
GGGCCCAGCGTTCGGTCAACTCAAGCGACGCCGTTGCTTCGTCACGAGTGGCGGGAAAAGGCGTGCATTCGTCGAAAGCCATCACAATGTCCGACCCGAGCGCCGCTTGAATATCCATCGATTTCTCGGGCGAGAGAAAATGCGTCGAGCCATCCAAGTGAGATTGAAACTCGACGCCTTCCTCGCTCAGCTTTCGAAGCGAATTCAAACTGAAGACCTGGAATCCTCCGCTGTCGGTCAGTGTCGGGCGCTCCCAGGAAATGAATCGATGCAGCCCGCCGAGTTGATTTATCGTCTGGTAGCCCGGCCTCAGATAAAGATGATAAGTGTTACCGAGGATGATGGATGCTCCGGCCTCTTCGAGCATTTGTTGCGTCAGGGCTTTGACTGTTCCTTGAGTGCCTACGGGCATGAAGACAGGCGTATCAATTACGCCGTGCGTTGTCGTGATGCGCCCCACGCGCGCTCTCGTCGTGGTGTCGGTTGCAATCCTTTTGAATGAGAATTGGTCGTTCATTCTGGTAGCGATCTAACATCAGCGATCTTGCCCGTGCACCCGTCGGCTCGCAAGCCAGTTCGCAAGCGGGCGCGCACATTTGTCGTGGTTAGCGGCTTGTGCTACCGGCGATTCAGCTCAACAATCTCGGCGTAGTGCTGAGAGAGCAAGGCGACTTGTCCGAGGCACAATCCCTCGGAGAGCGCGCTCTGGGAGTCTTTCGAGAATTCCTGGGCCACGATCATCCAACCACTCTAGAACCGTTGAAGGGAATTTGAGGAGGGTCAGGAAGAACTGAAGAATGCGGAGTACCGAGAGTCAGCGACTATCTTCACTACTCAAGCATTCTTCTCAAACGAGCAGTTCAATCGCTGGCGAGAGTCGGCTCGTCATCCGACGCGACAGCGAAAACAATTCGGTCGTAGATCTCACTCAACCGCAGCGTGCAGCCGATTGAGTTGAGTACTACAGTATCTGAAAGATTAGTAGCTGTAGCCGCAATCACCCACTGGCCATTCGCGTCGCGAGCGAAGTGCTCGATCAGCGGCTGGCTCTGAGCCACTACGACGTAGTCGGTCAGCGAGTCGAGGTGCTCGCCGTAGCGCGCGAACTTCTCGCTTCGATCGAAGGCCTCAGTGGATGGGGATAAGACTTCAATTATGACTTTGGGATTGAGAAGCACGTCCTGGTGTTCGTCGAGGTACTGCGCTTCACCGCACACCACCACCAGATCGGGAAACGAATACAAACCCTGCGCCCCGTAGCGCGACTTTGGAATTGGGCCGCTGCGCACCTTCGTATCTTTGGAAAAGGCCCGGCACGGCGTGCCCTTCAACTGGGAGCCGACTTCAACGGTGAGATTAGTGCAGATGGTCCCGTGCGCCTCGCTCTCGCCTGCCATCAAATAGATCTGTCCATCCAGGTACTCGCGACGTTCTTGGGATGCGCGCTCCAGCGCCAGGTACTCGTCTTCGGTGTAAACAGTTTCCATCTTCGGTATGTTTGCCATCGTGACCTCCACTAATAGAGATACCCAGGAGGTCGATTGCGCTGATTATAGACCGGCCGTGCTGTCGAACCAAGCCCGTGGTAGTGGGGTCACAGCGTGTTGCTGGCTCTGAATTACTGATCCTCCGCGCCCTCAGCGTCCTCCGCGGTTGCGCCCCCAGAGCCGGTCAGAAAACCGCAGAGGACGCTGAGGGCGCCGAGGACTGCTGTGCGGGCGACACATCATTAATGCAGCCCGATCGTGCCGGACAAATTGCGATGTATCGTCGTTAGTCGTAGGATTGGAGCCGATCGATTTCTATTGCTGCATCGAGAGCCGACTCTTGGTGAGATGATGACCAGTGCACTGCAAGGCATTCGAATACTCGACCTCTCGCGCATGCTGCCAGGGCCATACTGTTCGATGATGCTTGCCAATCTCGGAGCGGAAGTAATCAAGATCGAGGAGCCCAGGATCGGGGACCCGACTCGGCACAGCCCGCCGATGATCGACGGTCAGAGCGCGGCCTTTATTCAAGTCAATCGAAACAAGAAGTCTATTGCGCTCGACTTGAAGCAGCCAGAAGGAAGAGACATCTTCCTGAAACTGGCTTCCAGAGCCGATTGCGTGTTGGAGCAGTTTCGGCCGGGTGTTGTTGACCGGTTACGTATCAGCTACGCGACGGTCGCTGAAGTCAATCCGCGAATTGTCTATTGCTCGCTGACGGGTTTCGGTCAGAACGGACCGCATCGCGAGCGAAGCGGACACGATCTGAATTATCTGGCGCTGTCAGGCGTACTCGGCTTGACTACGGACGAGCGCGGAAAGCCCGTGATCCCCGGAGTGCAAATAGCCGACCTCGCAGGCGGGATGATCGCGGCTTTTGCGATGCTCGCGGCGCTGCTTGAGCGCGAGCGAACCGGCCGAGGGCAGTACATCGACGTGTCGATGTTCGATGTGATGCTTTCAATGCTGCCGGTTCCGGCTGCGCATCAGTTTGCCGGCAAGACAATCGACGTGGGCGAGAAGTATGCGCTCTCGGGCGCTTATCCTTTTTATAGCGTCTACGAGACGGGCGATGGAAAATTCATGACGCTTGGAGCGCTCGAGCCGAAATTTTGGGCGAACTTCTGCGAGAAGGCTGGCCGCGAGGATTTGATCTCGCGTCAATTTAATTCGGGGGCCGATCGCGAAAAGTTGTTCGACGAAGTGCGAGCGATCTTCAAGTCTCGGACGCGAGACGAGTGGATCGATCTGATGCGTGACGCAGACTGCTGCTGCGAACCGGTGTTGTCGCTCACAGAAGCGTTCGAGCACACACAGACCCGTGCTCGGGACATGATTCACGACGCCGAGCACGCGAAGAGCAAAGAGCTGGGCGTCGCTTACAAGATGAGTGATGGTGCGGTGCAACCAAGCACTCCGGCGCCCGCGCTGGGAGAGCACACGGATGAGATGTTGGCCTCGATTGGTATTTCGGAAGAAGAGCGCACGCGACTTCGAGAGGCCGGCGTTATTCGTTAAGGGAGGAAACGATGGATTACACGCTGACTGAAGATCAGGAACAACTGCGAAGGCTCGTCGAGGAGTTTGTCGCGCGCGATGTGAAGCCTTACTGGGAGAAGCTTGGCTACGAGGATTTCCCGTGGCCGCTGTTTCGCCAGTTGGGCGACCTCGGGCTGGCCGCTATTCCGTTTCCGGCCGAATACGGCGGCGGCGGACTGGACTATTCTTCATACATCGTCGTGCTGGAAGACCTCTCGCGGTTGGGCAGTCATCTCGGAAGCGTGCTCTCAGTTCACGGGCTTCCGCAATTGATCATCAACCATTTCGGCACGGACGCCCAAAAGCAAAAGTACCTGCCCGCAATGGCGCGCGCCGAGTTGCTGGGAGCTTTCGCGCTGACTGAACCGCACGCCGGGTCAGACGCCGCGAACATCAACACTCGCGCCGAGCTTCGCGGCGACAAGTACATCCTGCGCGGCCAAAAAATCTGGATCACTCACGGCGGTGAAGCGGATGTCTACATCGTGATGGCCGTTACCGAGAAGGGCAAAGGCGCGAAGGGCGTCAGCTCGTTCATCGTCGAGAAAGGAACACCCGGTCTTGCGTTTGGGAAACGAGAGCGGCCGATGGGCTTGCCGCATCACACTCGCGAAGTGTTCTTCGAAGACTGCGAGATCCCGCGAGGGAACCTGATCGGCCGCGAAGGCGATGGCTTCAAAGTCGCAATGACTGCGCTGGACTCCGGTCGAATAACTGTCGCCGCAACTTCGATCGGCACTGCCCAGGAAGCATTCGATCACGCGTTGCGCTATTCAACCGAGCGGCGCGCCTTCGGGCAAGCGATATCTGAGTTCCAGGGAATTCAGTTCATGCTGGCCGACATGGCTGCCGCAATCGAAGCTGCGCGCTGCGTGACTCGCAAGGCCGCGTGGTTGCGCGATCGCGAATTGCCGTTCAACGCGATCGCATCGATGGCAAAGCTCCTTGCAACAGATTCTGCGATGAAGGTTACGACCGACGCAGTGCAGATCTACGGTGGATATGGCACAAGCGAGGACTATCCGGTGCAAGCGCTGATGCGTCAGGCGAAGATTGGGCAGATCGTTGAAGGCACGAATCAAATTCAGCGAATGATAATCGCTCGCGAGCTGCTGAAGAAGTTCAAGGAGTAGCCGCATCAACTCGATGTGTCGACTTTGGCGCGCCAGAGTCAGCACGGCAAAGAATCAAAGTCGGCCTACTCCCGCGGACACTCGAGCGTCCAGCACCTCGCGGACCTTGCGCACCAATGCTTCTGCGGTAAAGGGCTTCTGAAGGAACGGCGTGCCTTCATCAAGCACTCCGTGGTGAACGATAGCTCGATCCGTGTAGCCGGAAACGTACAGCACACGCAAGTCCGGACGCAGAGGAGCGAGCTGTTCAGCAAGGTCGCGGCCGCTCATCTGCGGCATCACGACGTCAGTGACGAGGAGCTGGACGTCATCCTTCGCGAACTGGTCGATTATACGGAGAGCCTCAGACGGATCTGAGGCTTCCAATACCGTGTAACCGTGGTCCCTGAGTACGCGAGCGGCAAGTTCTCGTACCGCGGCCTCGTCCTCAACCAAAAGCAGCGTCTCATGTCCGTGCGGCAACGACAGCGGCGTCTGGCGCAGGTCTTCATCCTCGGCGATTTCAGCGACTCGGGGCAGATAGACCTTGAATGTCGTTCCTTGTTTGGGCTCGCTGTAGACCCAAATGGATCCGCCGCTCTGTTTGACGATTCCATAGACCGTCGACAGGCCGAGCCCCGTTCCTCTGCCGAACTCTTTGGTGGTGAAAAAGGGCTCGAATATGTGAGACCGGGTTTCTTCATCCATGCCGCAACCGGTATCGCTTATAGCGATCATCACATAAGCGCCGGGAACCGCTTCGATGTGTCTTGAAGCGTATTCACTGTTGAGATCAATATTACAGGTCTCAATTGTGAGTTTTCCACCGTTTGGCATGGCGTCCCGGGCATTGACTGCCAGGTTCATTATGACCTGTTGCAGTTGTCCCGGATCAGCCTTCACTGATCCGAGCTCGAGATCGAGCACAGCCGTCAGATCGATATCTTCACCGATCAAACGCCTCAACATCTTTTTCAGATCGGTGACAAGGATATTCAGGTCAAGAATTCTCGGCTGGAACACTTGCTTGCGACTAAAGGCCAGGAGCTGGCTGGTAAGTGCCGCGGCGCGCAGCCCGGCGTTCTCGATTTCCTTGATGTCCGCGTAGAGGGGATCATCGGTTGCCACGCGCGTTAGACCGAACTGGCTATAGCCGAGGATCACAGTAAGAAGATTGTTGAAGTCGTGAGCAATGCCGCCGGCGAGAGTCCCGATCGCCTCCATCTTCTGAGCCTGCATGAGCTGGTTCTCAAGCCCGACTTCTTTTGTCACGTCTCGCTTCACCGATACGAAGTTCACTAGGTTACCCGATGCGCTGCGAACCGGCGAGATGGTTCCCTCTTCTTCGTAGAGGGTTCCGTCCTTTTTCCGGTTGGTGAAATGTCCAGTCCACACTTCACCTCGCTTGATCGTCTCCCACAGGTCGGCATAATGGGTTTGGTCTTGCTTCCCACTCTTCAACACGCGGGGGTTCTGCCCGATCGCTTCCTCTCGTGAATAGCCGGTCGTGCGCTCGAAGGCGGGATTCACGTATTGTATTGTCCCGTCTGTGTCGGTGATGACGATGCTTTCGGCAGCCTGTTCGACGGCGGTGGCCAGACGGTCGAGGGCTTGTTCTGCCTCCTTCCGCTCGCTTATGTCTTCAATGATGCTCAGGAAGTATTCAGGATCGCCCGACGCATCGCGCACCAGCGATATGCTCACGCGGGTCCACACCGGCGAACCGTCCTTTTGCAGGTAACGTTTCTCCAGCGCGTAGATTTCTCTCTCACCAGCCAGCAACGCTTGCCTGCCAGTGAAACTGCCATCGA
>JADGNW010000011.1 GCA_017883315.1 Blastocatellia bacterium
ATCGTTGCCAGTGTTAGAACTCTGCTTGCGGGCGAGCCAGGGTTTCTCATAGGCGATCCTATCAGCGCTGTTGAGTGCTGAGTATTCTTTCAAACTCCCATTTGCAATGTGCGCAGCAAAAGTAGGTTAGCTTTCCCTCGGACTCAGCCCTGAATTTGGACTCGACTTTCAATCCGGTGTAAGGACACGTCTCGTTATGCTTGATGGCAGCCTGGTCTTCAGCAGACATGCGCGCGATTGCCTTCTCCGGATTTGCTTCGAATGCCCTGATGGCTGCCTCATTCGCAAAGTAGACGTACTGACCCTTGTACTCGGTGCGAATTTTTGGGTTAACGCTGACTTTCGTGTTGCCGTCGCTGGTTATTGGACAGTACTTGTTTGTGACGCCCTCGACGGCTTTCGCCGTCTTGCCTTCGCTCGCGGGGGCGGCGCCGAGGACGGGTACCTGAGCACCGAAGCGGTTGAAATGATTTGTGGTCATGTACCACCGGCCATTCCGCTTGGCATACACGTGGGTGTAGCGCGATTGCCCCGTGAACTCGCCGGCGTCGTCGCGAAACTGAGTATTCAACCTTCCCGTGACCACGGCGGTCGCGCCGTATAAGCGCACGTTCGGATCTTGAAAGTCGATCTTCAAGAACTTGTGCGCGCCGCTCTTTACGAACGCCAAGTGAGTAGCCTTGTCCCACAACTCGCCGTGATTCTTCGTGACCACGTAGTCATCCGAAAAAAGTTTATCAAGCGCCGCGACATCACCGTTCAGCAAGCCTTCGGTGTAAATCTTTTCGGCGCGCAGTATTGCCTCGGTATCACGAACCGATGATCGCACTCTCTTCGCGGAGGCTTGGCCCTGGACGCCAGTAGCGAATGCCAGCGTGAGCAGGAAGACAATTGCGATTCGTCTCATGTGTAGTTACTCCTCTCGAGATGGACAAGGGCAAAGCAAACCGGCGCGCACGTCACCGCGCTCGCCGGCCCGCATACGCTCATCGCTTTAGCTGACGCGATGGGAATGATTGGAAACCAATCGCCAGTGGCCCATCTTCTTTACCCATACGTGGGTGTATCGCGAATGCCCATCGGCCGGCGGTGTATCGGCCCCGTAAAAGTTGAGCCGTCCAGTAACAAACGCCGTAGTCCCGGACATCCGAATCTTCACGTCGTCGATGTCGGCTCTCGTCGCAAACCGATAGTTGCCTCCCTTGAAGCGGCCCAGATGAGCACCCCTGTCCAGCGTTGCGCCTTCGGTGTTTGTGAACACGTACTGTTCGTCGAGTAGGTTACTCAAAGCGGCGTGATCGCCTTTCACCAGGGCATCGACATAAGCCTTTTCGGCTTCCATGACCGCGCGATCAACCGCTCTCGGATGGCGCTGACCATAAGCTGGAGCGGAAGCGAGCATCAACGCTGCCGCCGTGAGAATTACCGTCGCGAACGTTCGTTTCATCATCTCAATCTCCTTTACTTTTAGAGTCGGTCGCTCCGAACTGCCAGGGTCCGGCGGCGCCGTCCCACACTCAACTCAAGAGCCTGCTCGATCGCTTCGAATCACTGGCGATCGAATGGCACTGCTGTCATTTACTTCGCAAATTGTCTTACGACCCTCGCGGTGCGCAGCTTGGCAGCTGCTGGCGCCGGGAGCCCAGTCGCGTCCGGTGTACCCACCGGGCCGCCTTTTAGAATGAAGCTGAAGTCATATCCGGTGCGCTGAGGAACTGCATGGCAGCCCATGCATCCGCCCATATTAACCATCGTGCTGGTCGTTCCGTTCAGCAGGAACGTATTGTTCATGCTGCGGCTGTCTGGAAATCCCTTGTGGAAGGGCGGCGGCGGTATCCTTCCCTGAAACCTTTGCAGGCCTGGAAGACTCGTTTCCACAACGATGTTAGCGAGGTAGAAATAAGGCGATTGCGTGTCACTCGTCGGCACGGACTGCACGCCCAGCAGTTTGTAGTACTGCCACACCGAGGTCGGATTCTGACTGACTATCTGTGCGTGCACGGCGTCATTGACCTGCTTGGTTACAGGAAGCGCCGGGGTGTACTGGCTTGCCATTGTTGGCCCGGCGAAAGTAGGCGGAAGGCCCGGCGCGGCCGGCAAGATACCATTTGGAAACATCGGCGGCGGCGCAGGCGGCGCTACCGGCTGCCCGGAGTTGTTCAGGTATGAGACGCTGGGGTACGTTGTAACAAAGTAGAGTCCGGTCGGATTACCGGTGTCCAATTTCAACGCGTCCTCCTGTTCAAACGTCGCGAAGATGAAATAAGGATAGTTCTTCGTCTTGTGAATGATATGCAGGGCGAGCAATCCAAACGTAGCGTTCTGAGCAACGGGCTGGTTATCTGTTCCGGTGTAGTAAACTGCGGTAGCCGTGTGATAGCGCCCGCTTGCTATCTCGTCGGGAGTCAACATCCGCCAGGCCGCCTTGGTTTCGATGGTACCCTCAAACGAAGGACCGCTTTGTGACATGTCTCCCATGGGAAAACTAATAAAAGGCGCCTTGGGAGGATTGCTGGGATTAGTCAGGTAATTGACGGTATTCGCCGCCGCCGTTGCAGCAGTCGTCGCGTTGTAGTACTGGTTGCCGACGACGTAGTTGTATTCGACGCGATTCGCTCGCGCCTCGAAGAGAATTTGGACATCGCTCTTCGGAGTGATCTTTCCGCCAGAGCTACTGGGGTTGGGAGGATTGGAGGGGAAGAAAATGTAGTTCTGCCCAATCTGGGTTCCCTCGTCCAGATTGTTGAACTGGCTGGCGTTTACTCCGGATGGAACGGATACCTTTACCGAGTAGACGTAGTTTGGCTTCGTGTCGTAGCTTTGCGAAGGAGCTCCGGTTCCGGGGAACAGTTCGACCTTATGCTTGTACGTCTCCCACACGAGGTTCCCACCGCTGCCGGCGAAGTTGTTATTTCCCGAAGCGCCAAAGTTCTGAGTTTGGTCGGGAACGCCACGCGTGTTCGGTTGAAAATTCTGCGATACCGCCGGCCAGTTCAAGGCGATGAAAGACTGCCAGGCAAAGCATTCCAAATCCGTCAGGGAGGCGTTCGCGGGTAAGTCGTGCGGCACGTTGTATCCGGTCGCGAGGTTTACACTACATGGAGTTTGCTGGCTATTCATACTGGCCTTTGGAATAAGCATGCCTACAGACAGCCCGGCAGCCAGAGTGAGAATAGCGGCGATTTTTATTGGGCGCGTCATGGTTCGGTTTCTCCTTCGCTCCATTGGGGCGGTTCTTTTGAGGATCATGTTTGCGGGGCATGAACCGAGTGACTGTACGAATCACTCGCGGACTGCTCCGCTTTCTTGAAGTTCAATGCTGCTGCGTTTCTATGAATCCGAGAGGTAATTGTTATGGAAACTGCGAGATGTCAACTACAAATCTACAGCGTGGTGAATACTACTGCTTAAGAATCTCTGTGTCAACCTGCGGCACTACTGCGCGATTGCTTGACAGCGCTAAAGGTCAAAACCTAAGATGAGCTTGCTCAAGGAATCAAATCCCAACTCTTCGCAGGTGAGCAGATGACAGTGTTACTAGCACTCTTGCTCCAGACTCCGCCCCGTGCGGGTGGACCGCCATCTCCTGGCCCGGTCGCAACGCCACCGATCTACGGTTACATTCCGATCGTCATCTTCTTTCTCATAGCTGTGCTGTTGCCGGTCGTGTTGCTCGGTGTCTCAAGACTGGTTCAGCGACAGGTGTTTGAGCGCGAGAAGCTGATGCCCTATGAGTGCGGCGTCGATCCGATCGGAGATGCGCGCGATCGATTCTCGGTGCGCTTCTATATCGTCGCTATGTTGTTCCTGGTTTTCGACGTCGAGACGATTTTCCTTTTTCCGTGGGCGGTCATCTACGATCGGCTTGCGGTCTTCGGACTGGTGGAGATGCTCCTGTTCATCGGTATACTTGTAGTCGGTTATTACTACGCCTGGCAGAAGGGCGCGCTTGAGTGGGCGTAGGAGAATCTGCGGATTTAAGATATGGCAAAAGAGAGAGAAGAAGTAGTCGAAACATCGAGCGGCATCATTACGACCAGTGTTGATTTCGTGTTCAACTGGGCGCGTAAGTCTGCGCTGTGGCCGATGACTTTTGGCTTGGCATGCTGTGCGATTGAGATGATGGCAACGGGCGCCTCGCGCTTCGATATGGACCGTTTCGGAGCAGGCGTCTTTAGGCCAAGTCCCCGACAATCCGACTTGTTGATCGTAAGCGGCACTCCGACTCTTAAAATGGGTCCGATCATCAGGCGCGTTTGGGACCAGATGCCGGAGCCGAAATGGTGCATCGCTATGGGAGCATGCGCTTCGACCGGCGGCCCGTTCCCAACTTATTCAACGCTCCAGGGTGTCGACCGCATCGTTCCTGTTGACGTGTACATTCCCGGCTGCCCGCCTCGTCCCGAAGCGCTGTTGTATGGACTGATGCGACTCCAGGATAAGATCATGCAAGAGCACCCGACTCGCTTTGTGTTTGGCCGCGGAAGCGTTAGCCAGGAGCAGGCGGAGAGCAGAGAAGCGGCCGAGAACGCAGCGGTGTAGAGACACGGCTTAATCGAGTGGTGAGAGGCGCAGGAATTGATTGCCTGCGCCTCTTTGTTTTTTGAGTACAAATGATGGCTTCAGCATCGACAGAGCTTGAACGAAAGCTGATTGAACGCATAAGCCGCGACGGCCCGATCACGTTTCGCGACTTCATGCAGGCGGCGCTTTACGATCCCGACCTTGGATACTACAACACCGAGCGTCTGAAGATCGGAGCGACAGGTGATTACTACACCTCGAGCAATGTCCATCCAGCATTCGGTGCTGTGCTGGCGAGGGCTTTTGTCGAACTGTGGCCCAGCTCGGCCGAGCCGTTGACGATCGTCGAGTTCGGCGCCGGGACAGGCCGGCTCGCCTCCGATGTGCTCTTCGCAATGCGCGACGAACACGCGGCAGTCTTTCAGCGATTGAGTTACGTTATCATCGAAACAAGCCCTGCGATGCGCGAGCGCCAGCGGGACACGCTGGCCGCTTTTGCCGATTGCGCTCGCTGGTGCGAGTTGGAAGAGATCGAGCGCGCGCCGGTCACCGGAATCGTTTTCTCGAATGAATTCGTCGATGCATTGCCAGTGCACTGCGTGCGCTTCAAGGGCGGTGCAATCACGGAAAGGTATCTGACAGTCACACGCGATGAACCTGCGCGACTGACGTTGGCCTGGGGTGAGCCATCGAATAAAAGGCTGACAAGCTACGTCGATCGGATTGGAGTGAGTCTTCGAGAAGACCAGGTCATCGAGATCAATCTTGACGCAGTCGACTGGCTTGCGAGAATCGCGCGGGGTCTGCGACGCGGATTTCTAATGACGATCGATTACGGAGACGTTGCTCAGCTTCTATGGGCGCCGGATCGAAGCTCAGGGACGCTGCGGTCGTTCCACAAACACCGGCTGATTGGGTCCCCGTTTGAGCGGATTGGCGAACAGGACATCACCGCCAGCGTCAACTTCACCGCTCTCACTGAATATGGCCGCGACGTCGGATTCGAGGTCTTCAGCTACGAAAGGCAGACGGCGTTTCTGATTCGAATGGGTCTGATCGATCGTATTGCCTCGGAGCGCAACGCCGCAGATTCGCTCGATGATTTGAAGGAGCGGCTGGCAGTGAAGAACCTGTTCGTCCCCGGAGGCATAAGCGATAGTTTTCGAGTGCTGGTTCAAAGGCGCTGACATCTCGCTGCTTGACTGTGTTATCTTCATCAGCCGATGGCTGAAATAGACTGGTTCCCTCTCGCGCTGTCTTTGCGCGTCGCGCTGATCGCCACTGTGTTCGTGGTGATATTCGGCGTCGCCCTGGGTTGGCTTCTGGCGCGTCGCCGGTTCTTTGGACGCGAGCTTCTCGACGCCGCAGTAACCTTGCCGCTAGTTCTTCCGCCAACGGTTCTTGGATACTACCTGCTTGTTCTACTGGGCCGCCGAAGTCCAATCGGTCAGGCGATTGAAGCGATTACCGGCCAGTCGTTGGTGTTTACGTGGGAAGGCGCGGTAGTAGCTGCTGCCATCGGTGCGCTGCCGTTGATGGTGAAGACTTCACGCGCGGCGATCGCGTCTGTGGATACCAATCTCGAAGACGCGGCTCGAACGCTTGGCGAGTCGGAGTTGCGAGTCTTCTGGCGGGTGACAATGCCTCTCGCCTCGCGCGGAATCATCGCCGCGTCGATGCTTGCCTTTGCGCGCGCGCTTGGGGATTTTGGAGCGACTCTGATGGTAGCGGGAAACATACCGGGTCGCACTCAGACAGCGGCCATCGCGATCTTCGACGCGGCCCAGGCCGGGCGTGACAACTACGCGCTGGTGTTGGTGCTCATCCTTTCAGTAGTTGCGCTGGTGCTCGTTTACTCGACCAACAAGCTCACAACCGGCGAGCGATGAATTACGCTCCTCATAACTCGGCCTAGTTTGGTGGCTGCTCGACTGCGGTATGACGCTCTCGGTAAGAATAAAGAAGGCTCTAAGATCATCTGGCAACCGCCGAAACTCCGAATCACCCGGTGCGTCGGCCGCTCAGCCTTTCTTGCTCGACGTAGAGTTCGATGTCCCGCCCGGGTTTACGATTCTGTTTGGAGCATCGGGGTCGGGCAAGACAACAACTCTGAGATCGATATCAGGTATCGTGCGGCCTGATGCGGGACGCATCGCCATTAATGGCGAAGTGCTTTTTGATTCAGCCGAGCGGATAGACCTCCCGATTCGAAGGCGAGGCGTGGGATATGTTTTTCAGGACCTGGCGTTGTTTCCACATCTTACTGCTCTGGCGAACGTCGAATTCGGGATGTCAAAAGTTTCGCGGCCCGAACGGCGCCTGCGCGCGGAAGCGATGATGGAAGCGCTGCGAATCTCGCATGCGGCCGGGCGCAAGCCTCGAGAGATTTCAGGAGGCGAAGCCCAGCGGGTTGCCTTAGCTCGAGCGCTTGCATATCAGCCTCGAATACTCTTGCTTGACGAGCCGCTCTCTGCGATCGACGAAGCAACGAGGCGAGGCATCATCTCGGACCTCAAATCCATAAACCGGGAGTTGCGCCTGCCAATCATCTACGTCACACATAGCCGTCAAGAGGCGGTGTCGCTTGGAGAGCGCGTGATCGTTTACGAGCGGGGTCGGGTTGTAGCTTTCGGTGAGCCAATTTCGGTGTTCGGTACACCAATCACGGCCAGCGTGGCGCGGTTGACCGGCGTTGAAAATATCTTCACCGGTCAGGTTGTCGGCAAGAGCGAAGACGCAGGCACCATGACGGTGGAGGTTTCCGATGCCACAGGGGCCTGCCACGTAGACGTTCCGTTTGGCAACCAGGCGCTCGGTGAACACGTGACTGTAGCGGTTCCTTCAGGTGACATCCTGCTTGCGACCGAGGAGCCTCGCTCAACTTCTTTGCGGAACCGGATGCGCGGAAAGATCACCGCAATCGACGAAGAGTTGAATCGAACCGTCGTGCGAGTTAATGCGGGCGTCATCTGGAGTGCAAGTGTTACTCGCCAGGCGGTCAGCGAGTTGGCTCTCTCCGAGGGCCAGGAGGTGTGGCTCGCCTTCAAGACGCATTCTTGCTATCTGGTTGATCGAAGTTCGTAGTCCCCGAGTCGACCGCTTTCTAACGATTTTCGGGGCTCCTCACTGCCCGCCAATCGTAGCGTCGCGATGTAGGGCAGGTTGCGGAAGTGCTGCTGATAATCCATTCCGTAGCCGACGACAAACACGTCGGGGATTTCAAATCCACGATAGGAAACCGGCAGGTCGATTAGCCGGCGCGCGGACTTGTCCAGCAGCGCGCAAATGTGAACGCTGGCAGGCTTGCGTTGCTTCAGGGTATTCAGGAGGTAATTCGCGGTCAGTCCGGTATCGATGATATCTTCGACCAAGAGGACGTTGCGCCCGGCGATGCTCTCGTCGAGATCCTTGGTTATGCGAACGACTCCGGAGTCTGGCTGAGTTGCGTAAGTGGAGATTCCCATGAAGTCAATGGAGCACGGAATCGTCATCGCTCGAAGCAAGTCCGCAGCGAAGATAAACGAGCCTTTCAGGATGGCAACAACCGCAAGGTCTTTCCCTTCAAACTGTTGTGAGATTTCCAAGCCAAGCTCTGAAACCCGCTCCTGGAGCCGGTTCTGGGGTATCAGCACTTTTCGAAGCTGGGTTTCGGCCGTCGAAAAATTTTTCATAAGAAATTTCTTTCATGAACGCATTTTTTTGTTGACAAAAATATTTCCTATGGTAGTATCACACCCGCTCGGTTGGTAACAACCGGGTCCGATCCCGAGAGGTTGAAGTTGAAATCTTCCAGTTCGCAGGACGGTTGATGTCTCGCAAGGGACGTTGACGGGAATGTGAAACTTCGGTGTGATGGCAGAAGCCCGAAAGGGTTTCGCACGCCAAGGTCTTCGGACTTTGGCGAACGAGGATCCGCAAGGGTTCTCAACATTGACGCTGAGGGCTAGAGGATGGAGACGGAGATCACTCGGGATCGTTACTTTTATGGCGTCTGCGCTTCGCGCGCGCTTTCCTGACTGCCTCACCAGAGTTTCCAGAGTCTGCTTCAATATCAGACACTCCCGTCGCCGTAAAAGGCTCCGCTCGCAGCAAACTTGTCGATTAGCTTTTGGTAGTCTGACGCGTACAGCACTTTGACATTCACGTCTGGATAGGTCTCACGGAGCCGTCGAACCTTGCGATTCTTCTTTGTCACAAGCGGCTGCCTGGCAGTTGTGAGTTCGATGTAGAGATCATGATCGGGCAGGTAAAAGTCCGGCGTGAAGCTGCTTGCAACGTTGCCTTCGTCGTCCCACTCGATAGCGAACGTTCGGGGTTCGTACTGCCAGACAATGTGATAGAAGTCGAGTATGTGCGCGAACTCTGCTTCAGATTCGTGGGCAAAACTTACGGGGTGATGTTGCGTGTGCTGGTCAGGTTCGTCCTCGTCGCCGAAATTCTCCTCGAGCACAGCTACGGCGCGCTTCAATTCCGGCAGAAGCGCCGCCGGAATCTCGATGGTGTGTTCTGTCGTGGAAATGGTCCCCGCGGGATGCTGCTCCTTAATCAGGATAAACTGCCGACCCTCGCGCTCGGCGATCTGAATAGTAAGGTCGGTGCTTGTGCTGACACTGAACCGGCTAACTTCATCAGAACGTTCTTCGGAGTACTTCGTGGTCATAGCAAACCCTTTTGCTCGAACCGAACCCAGATCCTGCTCGTTTGAAGCGCGCCGATTGGGGCACGCACGCCTCGCGCTGATGAGCCCCGGCTGAGTAGTTATGCAAAGCGGTAAGGGCTACGCTGGTCTTCCTCGTCCAAATAGCGAAACCCCCGCCTTGCCTCCGCCGAAGAGGCCAAATACGGGGGTTAACCGAACGTCAGTCTAACGCATCTCCGAATCGAAGACAAACTATTCCGCTGCTTTCGCCTCGCTTGCTATCCTTGCCCCTCAGAGTATAATCGCGACAGATGGGATATTTGAGATGAAGATCAAGGCTGCGACGAGATAGAGGATGACTCGTCAATCAACGTCGAGGTGCGCGCTTTCCAGGCGGCCCCGCACAGGAGATTAAGATGAACATCACCAAGAGCGCTCTCACCGTAATAGCTAGTCTCGTTATGGCTGCTTCATTCTCAGCCCAGAATAGAAACCAGGACGGAAAACCAATCCCGCGCGGCGAGATGAATAACTATGTGGTATCCGCCAAAGCGGGCGTCGTTAATATCGTCGAAGGCGAAGCGAGCGTCATCCGCGCGCGGCCTTTTGCGATGCCCGAGATGTTGATCTCAGGCGACGAATTGCAACCCGGTGACGTGGTAAAGACGGGCGCAAACGGGCGCGCTGAAATACTGCTGAACCCCGGTTGTTATCTACGGCTCGGTGACTCAAGCCAATTCGTTTTCTTGTTCGATGGCTTCACCAGTAACAAGATCAAGCTTCTGAGCGGCTCAGCGATCATCGAAGCCTCGGCGATTGACGGTTACACGTTCGTCGAAACTCCAAAAGCTAAATTCGAAATCTCGCGTACGGGTCTTTATCGATTCAACGCCGGCGCCGCCGCTAAGCCTGAGATTCTCGTACGCAAGGGACGGGCTCTCGTTGGTGATGCGACGATCAAGGAAGGCAAGCAAGCGATCGTCGATGGCGGCACTCCGGTTATCGCGAAATTGAACAAGCAGGATGTCGATGCACTCGATGATTGGAGCAAGACTCGCGCGAAGGCGTTGATCGCGGCAAACAACAGTCTGTCCAATCGAGGAATGAGAAGCGCGACCGGAATGGCGTTAATGAACAACAACGCCTGGATCTACGATCCGTTCTGTCGTTGCTACACCTTCTTGCCGTTCACCGGCGGCTTCTCTTCGCCCTATGGCTGGGGTTACTCCAATTACAACCCGTACTGGTATCGCTTTGGATGGGGGGGCTACTATAACAGCGGCTCCTACGGCGGCAATGGGGGTAACGGCAATCGGGGCGGCTCTTCCAGTAGTGGCGGATCCGGTAGCAGTGGTGGTAGTTCTGGCGGCGGGAACGCCGGAGGCGGTCATCATCATCACGTTCAACCGCCTCCCACTCCGCCTCCCTCCGTCTTTAGCGACCCGGGTCGGGGCTCAGGCGGCGGAGCGCGCGGCGGCGCGCGCGAAGCGCCGGCGCCAATACATCGCCATCCGTAAAAAATCGACGAACCAAGAG
>JADGNW010000509.1 GCA_017883315.1 Blastocatellia bacterium
CGGCCTTTGAAGTTGGGCTTTCGCTTCTCGTGAAAGGCCGCGGTTCCTTCCTTCACGTCCTCGCAATAATTCGCCACCATTACCGCCAGCGCCGCGTCTTCCAGCGCGTTCTCCAAACTCATCGTCTCCTGTTTGTACATCATCCGCTTTGTGATCCTTATAGCGATCGGCGGACCGTCAGCTAAACTCTCAGCCCACTGGCGAGCAGTTGCCATCAGCTCTTCGTCCGGCACGACCTCGGTTACCAGACCAAGCTCTTGCGCCTTTGCCGCGGGATAGACTTCAGAGAAGAGCGACATCTTCAACGCGTTTTCCAAACCCATGTACTTCGGAAACAGATACGCTCCGCCTTCGTCGGGAATAAGCGCAAACTTCAAGCTGGTGTCGCCGAGCCTTGAGCTTTCAGCGGCGATTCGAAAATCGCAGCACAACGCGAGCGTGAGTCCGCCGGCGACCGCCGCGCCGTTTATCGCCGCAACTGTAGGCTTGTCGAAGCGGCGAAGAAGGGTGACCAGTTGATGCATGTTCTCTCGCATCTCGAGCATCGCTTCCATGCGGTGACCTCGATAGCGCGATGGGTATTGAAAGTCACGGCTGATGTCACCGCCCGAGCAGAAGCCCCGTCCCGTCCCGGTGATGATCACGGCTCGCACTTCATCATCGTCGCGCGCATCCGAGAGCGCGGAGATTATCTCGTGAACCATGACCTCTGAATAGGCATTGAGCTTGGCGGGACGATTCAGGGTGATCGTCGCAACACGATTCTCTTTTGCGTAGATGATCTCGCGAAAGTCCGTTGAGGGTTCCATCCTTTACCTCCCACAAACTATCTTCCCACAAACTGGGGCTCGCGCTTTTCCATGAAAGCTCGCACGCCTTCCTTATGATCTTCAGTCATCGAGCAGCGCATATGAGTTTCCGCCTCGCGATCGAGTGTCGCCTTGAAATCGGCGCTGGAAGCCAGGTTCACGTTAGCCTTCATATAGCGGTAACTGGTCAGCGGTCCGTGTGCGATGCGAGACGCGATGTCGTTCACGGTAGCGCCCAGGTCGTCGTGCTCCACAACCTGATTGACTAACCCGAGCCGGTGGGCTTCATTCGCGTCAATGATGTCGCCGAGAAAAAACAGCTCTTTTGCCTTTGGCGCGCCCGCGTATTGTGTCAACAACCAGGTCGTGCCAAAGTCGCCGCCGTAGCCGACTTTCGCGTAGGCGGTTCCGAATCGCGCGTGCTCGGAAGCGATTCGCAGATCGCAAGCGAGACACACTCCAAGTCCCGCTCCCAACGCGAAGCCGTTCACCGCGGCGATGGTGACCTTGGGCATGCTGTAAAGCAGAAAGCTCAGCTCCTGCATCTGCCGCAATCGGTCGATCTTTTGTTCGAGGGTCTCGCTGTCGTCTTGAGCCATCGTCGACACGTCGCCGCCCGCGCAGAACGCGCGGCCCGCGCCGGTCACCACGATGCAACCTATTTCGCGGTCGCGACTCCAGGCGGTCAGAGTCTCGATCGAACCGGCGATCAGATCCATGCTGAGCGCGTTTAGTTTGTCGGGTCTATTGAAAGTGAGAGTAGCAACTTTGTCCGAGACGTCGGTGAGAAATACTTCGTCAGTCATTGATATCCTTTCCGGTATGGTGATCGGGCTCGGATTATATTAGAAAGGGCGCGTCCTTGCGAGTTCAAGCGGCGTAGCGATGTTGATCTATAAGCGAAGATTTTTGTAGGAGCGCGCCCTTGGCCGCCCATACAGTATTCGGCTTGATGCGTGCGCGGCGCGGCATTACTATTTGGCTCTCCACAAACGATCTACTAACCAGCGGAGGCTCGCAAAAATATGTCTTTAGTCAACACAGTGCGCGGCCCGATCGATCCGACTCAGTTGGGCGTGACCTTAATGCACGAGCACGTCTTTGTTCTCTCGACGGAAATCATGCAGAACTTTCCCGAGCCCTGGGGAGATGAAGAGAAACGCGTCACAGACGCGATCACGCGACTGAATCAACTCAAGGCCCGGGGCGTTGATTCAATAGTCGATCTTACGGTCATCGGTCTGGGGCGATACATCCCGCGCATCCAAAGAGTTGCTGCCGAAACTGAAATCAACATCGTAGTCGCAACCGGAGTGTACACCTACAACGACGTGCCGATGTATTTCCATTTTCAGGGTCCCGGAACTGAACTGGGCGGCCCGGAGATGATGGTCGATATGTTTGTGAAGGACATTGAAGAAGGCATCGTCGATACGGGTGTCAAGGCAGCGATTCTGAAGTGCGCGACCGACCGGCCGGGCGTCACGCCGGGAGTCGAGCGGGTGCTTCGCGCGGTAGCTCAGGCGCATCTGCGCACCGGTGTTCCGATTTCGACTCACACGCACGCGGCAACGGAACGAGGGCTTGAGCAGCAGAGAATTTTTCAGGAGGAAGGCGTCGATCTTTCGCGAGTAATCATCGGACACTCGGGAGACACGACGGACATCGCTTATCTCGAAAAGCTGATCGCTAATGGTTCGTACATCGGGATGGACCGCTTTGGTATAGACGTGCTCCTTCCGTTTGAAGACCGCGTAAATACAGTCGCGAAAATGTGTGAGCTCGGCTACGCGGATAGGATGGTTCTCTCTCAAGATGCAGCTTGCTTCAACGATTGGCTGCCTGAGGCCGCGCTGCCAACCGTACTTCCAAACTGGCACTACATGCACATACACAACGACGTGATTCCCGCCTTGAAACAGCGCGGCGTCACCGATCGCCAGGTCGAGACGATGCTGGTGGACAATCCCCGCAAAATCTTTGAGCAGTAGCGCGGAAATTCTTACACGGCGCGACTGTAATCTTTACGCGAGCGCGCGGGCCCAAAAAAACTATCGCGGTAGCTGTTGCTCTATTACTGGCACTTTTGCGCCCGTTAGCCCGGCAACGCAGGCGGCATAACGATTGCACCAGCCACGATGGGGCAGAGATACGGGTGATGATAAGTCACTTCCGGTCTCTTATGCGGTTGTCGTGGTGAGGACGGCAACCGAAATAGGCGATGCGGACGTTCTCTGCATCGCCTTTTTAAATTTCTGTACGTGGGAGAGAAGAATAATGAAAAGCAGACTCACGATGTTGTTAGCTTTGACGACCGTTGTGGTGTTGAGTTCGGCGGGATGCGCTACAAAAAAGTATGTGCGCAACCGGGTTAGCGAGCGCGTCACGCCGCTCGAACAGCGAACGGGCGAACTGGAAGAGACTTCGCGGCGCAGCAGCCAGGACCTTGGGCGTTTATCGACAGACATAACCGATGTGAAGGGCCGAGCCGATCGCGCTCAATCGCAAGCCGACACCGCGCTGAACCGCGCTAACGAAGCGAACACGCGGGTGAATGGCGCCGAGCAATCGGTGACCGACCTGAGAACCAATCTCGATAACTACACAGTTCAAAACACTGCGTCTGTGCGATTCAAATTTGACAGTTATCAGTTGACGGCTGAGGCCAGGGAGTCGCTCGATCAATTAGCATCCCAGATCAAGAACCAACCCAACTTCATTCTCGAGATCGAAGGGTTCGCGGATTGGATTGGTAAGGATGCCTACAACAATGAGCTGACGCAGAAGCGCGCTGAGGCCGTGCGGCGCTACCTGGCCGAGCAGCATGATATCCCGCTGTTCAGGATGCATTTACTCGGGTTCGGCGAGATGCGGCCCGTCGCGGACAACAAGACTCGCGAGGGTCGCGCGGAGAATCGCCGTGTCGAGATTCGTTTGCTGACTCGCAACCTCGGCGGCGCTCCGGCGACGCAGACCAAGTCAGGACAGCGCTAACCTCTCTCGGAAATCGAACCGGCTAGAACCAGCCCTCGATCAAAGCCCCCGAAGCGCAAAGGCGGACCCGTGATTGGGTCCGCCTTTTTGTTGCGCCGCAAGCTCCGGTAGTATCCCAACCTTGTGTTGGCCTCGCATGTCAAAGAAACAAGACGACCTCTCGTGCGTGTAATCCAAACATGACGAACGCCGTTTATCGTTCGCCACAACGTTCAATGTGGCTCATTGTTGTCTTAGCAGTTGTCATTGTCTCGACTGCTTGTCTTGTGGTCTCTCAACGAGCCGCCAGAGAGGCTTCCGTATTAGCGGATTTGAAAGCAATCCTCGAAGCCGAGAAGACACTTTACGCACAAGAGCACCGATATGGGACCTTGGAGGATTTGGCCTCGAAAGGAATCATCGACGCTGGCTTGGTAAGAGATCACAATCGACACTATCGCCTAGAAGTTAAACTTGATGGTCTCGCGTTTGAGGTTTTCGCAACGCCGATCAGATATGAAAGAGAATCTAAAATGTCATTCTTCGCGGATGCCTCGGGGCAGATTCGCTGTGCAGATAAGAGAGGCGCAAAAGCGGATATGAGCGATGGGCTATGTGATTAGTCTAGCGAAGCTATAGCGCGGCAAAAAAATCCTTAGCACGCCCAAAGACGACATTAGGGCGCTACCCAAACTCCTCTTGACGGGACCGCGTGCCTGGTCAAAGAATCAGGTCGACGTTATGAAGATTGAATTGCGACAGGGTGACATCAC
>JADGNW010000510.1 GCA_017883315.1 Blastocatellia bacterium
GTAGAGTACCTTGACGAAGCGATGAAGCGTATCTCGCGCGAGGCGGCGGTCACTGAAGACGTCAGCCCGAGCGGCGCGCGAGTCCGCGTCAAGTCGCCTCCGCCGCAGTTTGAATTTGTGAGAGTCACCAGCCCGAAGCAAGGCTTCAACGGTCTGGCGCTTCTGCGTAACCAATGGACGGGAGATGACGGCCTCAGGCGATTGTGCCTCCAGTTTGTCGACCAGAAGTGGCCGATTTAGCGTGCGAGCTTCGTCATCATCCCCACCGCTTTCACTTTCAATCTACCGCCAGCATCGGTAAAATCGATCAACGGTTGATCGAGTACCCGGCTTCATATTCTTATGAGCTGAATCATGAGCGAATCACTGCTTATCAAGAGTGCGACCGTCGTAACGCTCGACGGCAAGAATAGCGTCTTCGACGGCGACGTGTTTGTTGAACGAGGCCGAATTGTTGAGCTCGGATACTCGCTCAGTGCTCGCGCTTACAAGGCCGGCGAAGTGATCGATGGGCGAGGCAGCGCGCTCTTGCCGGGCTTCGTACAGACTCACGTCCATCTTTGCCAGACGCTGTTTCGAGGAGCAGCCGATGATCTTGCTCTGATTGACTGGCTCATGAACCGGATCTGGCCCATGGAAGCGGCTCACACTGCCGAGTCGGTGTACGCTTCGGCGCGGTTGGGTATCGCGGAATTAATTCGGGGCGGGACCACTTGCGCGCTCACGATGGAAACAGTTCGTCATACCGATGCCGTGTTTACGGCCGTCGCGGAAACAGGCTTTCGCGCGACTGTGGGCAAGTGCATGATGGACAAAGGTCGAGGCGTGCCTACGCAGTTGCTCGAGCAAACGGAAGCGTCTATCGCTGAATCGCTTGATTTGCTGGAACGCTGGCACGGCCAGGTCGATAACCGAATTCGTTGTTGTTTCGCCCCACGCTTCGCAGTCAGTTGCTCTCGAGAGCTGCTGGAGCGCATCGCACGAATCTCTAACGAACGAGGCGTGATCGTTCATACTCACGCTTCTGAAAACAAACACGAGATTGAAGTGGTCCAGCTTGAGACCGGGTTTCGCAATATCGAGTACTTGAACGAAGTCGGACTTACAGGCTCGCATGTTGTGCTCGCGCACTGTGTTCACCTCGACGAAAATGAGCTGGAAGTTTTGGCCCGAACTGGAACGCACGTCGCGCATTGTCCATCATCAAATTTGAAGCTCGGGTCGGGCTTCGCGCCTATCCCGGAGATGATGAGGCGCGGGATTTCAGTATCACTTGGAGCGGATGGCGCGCCCTGTAATAACCGCCTGGATATGTTCACCGAGATGCGCACTGCTGCGCTCATTCAAAAAGCGCTGCACGGCGCGGACACTCTGCCCGCGCTAGCCGTTCTTAGGATGGCGACTATTAACGGAGCTCGCGCGCTGGGTCTCGAGAAGGAGATCGGCAGCATCGAAGCCGGCAAGCGCGCAGATCTTACGTTGGTTAACCTGGACCGGGTGCACACGACCCCTCACCCCGACCCGGTTTCGACAATCGTGTACGCAGCCGAAGCTGGCGACGTCGAGACTGTGATCCTCGACGGCCGAGTCGTGATGCGCGGCCGGGAGTTGACAACGCTCGATGAGCAAGCAGTTCTACGCGAGGCAAGGCAGCAGTCGGAATCATTGCACGCGACTATTGCTGCTTCTTCTCTGTGATCCACGCATCAATGATGGGTAGCGACTCGCGCGGGAACACGTGTCCCACCGGGAAGCTCTTATACTCAACTGAACGCGCTCGTCTTGCGATGGCATCCTTGAAGGTGCGCGTGCGCTCAACTGGATAGAACTCGTCGTCGTCGCCCGCGATTATCAAAACATCTGTGTCGCTGTTCTGATACTTGTCTTGATCCCAATCGCCCGGGATGCCTCCACACACAGCGACTATTCCGCGAACGACACCGGGGTGTGTGAACGCGAAGCGATAGTTCAAGGAAACTGACTGCGAAAAGGCGAGCAAGAAGATTGCCTGGCGATCGATGTCGTGTTCGGCGGAAGCTTGATCGATTACTGACAACACGGTCTGATGATGAAGGCTGATCGTTTCTTCGGCTTTGTATTGCATCATCCATCCGAATCCGATCCGTGGTTTGTTCGGCTCGCTGTCGGAACGCACGAAAAAAGCATTTGGTCCCTGGAGTGAAGCGATAATCAAGTCATTTGAATTAACCTTGCGAGCCAGCGCCATCATCGATTCTTTGTTGCCCTCGTAGCCATGCAGCGCGATCAGCAGCGGCCTGGGCCCTGGCGCTTCGGTGTCCGGCACGTAGAGGTCATAGTACAAGTTGATTCTCTGTTCGGCGGATTTTTCTACGATCATTGAGTCTTTCACTTTGTCGCAGCTAATTCGTAATGCGATATTATCTGAGGCTATGAGCAATGAAAAGTCTACCAGGTACGTGATTCTCGGAGCGGGAGCGATCGGAGCCGCAATCGGAGGATTGCTCAACCGAGCAGGGTCGCGAGTCGTCTGTGTCGCAAGACCCGCTGTCGCAGAGGCGCTCAGGCGAGGGATTGTGCTCGAGGAACACGGCGACGAGACAACCGTAACCGCCGATGCCGTGACTACGCTTAGTGAACTGACACGCCAAGCCGACGATGTCGCTATTATCACGACTAAGTCGCAAGCTTCTGAGGAAGCAATCAAAGAACTCTCGCAGACATATGACGAAACTCTGCCGGTGGTCTGCCTGCAGAACGGCGTGCGAAACGAAGTGATCGCCGCCCAGCGGTTCAGAAGGGTGTACGCCGGACTGGTGTTCTTCAGCGCGGTGCAACTCGAGCCCGCGTTGATTGCGCTTCCGCAAGGCCGGACGGTCGCAGTCGGCTGCTATCCGGAAGGACTGGACAACCGGGCTCACCGGTTGTGCGCTGATCTCAATCGCGCGGGGCTTGAGACGCTCTCCTCCGCTCATGTGATGTCAATGAA
>JADGNW010000511.1 GCA_017883315.1 Blastocatellia bacterium
CAGTGTGACAGAGGTCTTCGCGCTTGAGATAGACTCGCGCGCCGCCGAGATGCTTCGTGAGCCTCTCGGCAAAGAACAGCGGTGTGGGCCGCCCTACGTAGTTCGCCAGCAGGTGATCAAGCTCTTGATGAAATTCGGGATCAAGCTTGGCTTCTTCATAAGCCGAGGTCAGCTACTCAAGCGGATGCATCAATGTTTCAGGAACGAACCGTCCGCCGTAAGGCCCGAAGTGCCCCAACGCATCGGGTACGTTGTAAGGTTTCTCACTGCTCTCGCTCATCACATAATCCCGGATGATTTAGTTTCTTAACGCAAGGGCGCGAAGACGCGCGGACGCCAGAATCGAAAGGAAAAAGAGAGCTTGCGTCTTTGCGACATCGCGTCCTTGCGTTAGATCCTTTCCTCTAGAGTTGTCGCCGCAATTCTTCAAGCGCGCGCTGCACAAACGGGCGAGCCATCTGCTTGCGCCAGCCCATCACGTAGTCGGTGTTGTCCAACGGCCGCGCCTTCAAGTAACACGCTTCGGCGGCTTCACTGATTCGCTCCACGTCTAACGGGCTTCCGATTAACGCTTGCTGTGCCTCGCTGACTTCAATCGGAGCGGGCGAAACGCCGCCCAGTATCAGCTTGGCTTCACGGACGGTTCCGTCTGGGGCAACGTCGATAGCCGCGGCTACGCCGAGCACGGGAAAATCAAACGAGCCCCGCCGACGGAGTTTCTTGTATACGGCTCGCAAACCGTTTCGCGGAGGTAAATGAATTTCAGTTAGAAGCTCGTCGGGTCGTTTGTTCAAGTACTGAATGCCATCGTTGTTGTAGAGATCGCGAGCCTCGAGCATTCTTTCCCCGCTTGCGCTCACGAGCTTCACTTTCGCTCCAATCGCTACCATCAACGGAACGAGATCAGACGACTGAACGGCCCAGCACTTCGGGCTTGAAGGCGCGACCCAGCAAATATCGCCGTCCTTTTTCATGCAGAAGTTGATTCCTTTCCGCCATTCGTAATTCTGGTCATAGTAGTTGCAGCGGGTGTCGAGAAGCAGATTGCCGCCGATCGTTCCCATGTTTCGAAGTATCGGCGTTGAAATCAGACGCGCCGCATCGGCAACAAACGGATAGTCACGATTGATCACCGAATGCTCGCATATCTCAGTTAATGAAACCGACGAGCCGATGGACATTCCAGTGCTAGCATCACCGCGAATCTCATGAAGCTCACGCAGACGAGTCACCGACACGACCGTCTTCGGCGTCTGCTGCCGGCGTTTCATGTTCGGGTAGAGATCGGTTCCCCCGGCGACAAACATCGCATCAGCGCCGGCGTCGCCGATCATACTCACCGCATCCGAAACTATCTTCGGCACGCGGTAGGTGAATTTTGGGAGTCGCATCATAAAGCTATCGCCTCTGATACCATGCCAGAAAATCCTCTCGTGTTAGCTCAACGTCTTTGAATATCTTATCAGTGAGGCCGCGTCCAATGTCTTCACCCTTATGAAACGGAACAGTAGCCTGCGACCGTCGGAATGCCTGAAGAACTTGTGACTGCCTCTCTGCCTCGTTTGCCTGAAACCCAGGCTCTTCAAGAACTCGATCATCACGGCTGAAGTAATCGTTGGCATTCTGGGCATATCGGACCTAATTGAGTTGGAGCTGCTGAACGCCTATGAATCGCATCGAAACTGGCTCTTCTTCTTCAAGACAAAGTGCGATCACTTCTCGGATTCGCGGGTACAAAGCCTCGACGCTCTTGGCCTGCGTGTAGCAGCTCTTCAGCGCGGGCACGCTCGCCACATAATATCCGTCCTCATCCTGTTCGATAAGAACCGTGAATGTTCGCTTATCAACTCTGTGCTTCCTTACAGTCTTCTTAGCTTGCATAGCTACCTCCCAGATAAGTCATCTCGCCTAATCTCTCACGTGAACCGCCACGCGCGGCAGTTCCTTTCCATCTGCGCCTTCAACAATCGCCGGCCCTGCCAGCTTCATTTGACGTTTATCACCGGCTGGTCAGGATGCTCCGGATTTGGTACTAGCCGGTGAGCCACGCAATCAACCAACAGGTCGAGGCTCTCCAGTACGGTTTGTCCGATCAGCACCCCTGAGCCCAGCACTAATGCTTCTTCAGTTGTGCGGCGGCCGTTTATTTCGATGCCAACCATTTCAGTAATGTCGACATCTTCACCCGAATCATTGGCGTACCTCGCCCTGGTCTTGCCGACTATTGCGAGGCCCAATTGCTGAACGACCTGAACAGGCAAGATGGACTTTACCGCGCCTGTGTCAACAAGTGCGTCAGCTTCATAGGCGCGAACTTTCTCCGCCGCCAACAGCCCTCTTCGAACCAGCGCTTCGTCGCCAGCGTTAGTGAGCCTGACCTTTACTCTTACCTCGCGAATAACATTCTCTCCTTTTGTCGCTGCTAGCTCTTGCTCAAATCTTCTGCCCGGCTCAAGCGCGACGTTGCGCGGACCGCCGATGTGCACTGAACGTATCGCGTCCTCACGTTGTGGATCAACTTTCTCTTTCATTGTAGTCCTCCGCAAATTGCTAAGAATGCACCGCAACGCGTGGCAGTTCCTTTCCGTCTCCGCCTTCAGCGGGAGTCGGCACTCTGATCGGTTCAGGCCACTCAACATCGGGCACTGACTTTGGGCCGAAGCGCCCGTCTTTTCCTTGAGCCTTCGCTCGAAGCGCAGCCAAAACTTTTTCCGGAGTCGCAGGCACTTCATCGATGCGAACACCAACTGCGTCGTAGATCGCATTCACCACTGCGGGTGGGACGGGCAACAACGGGCCTTGCCCAACTTCTTTCGCGCCGAACGGACCGTTTGGATCAGGGTCTTCTACCAGAATCGTTTTCACGTCGCACATCTCGAGTGTAGTCGGGCTCTTGTATTCGAGCATCGATGGAAACTTGTGCACGACGTTTCGATTTCCTCGATAGGCCATCTCTTCCATCAACACTTCGCCGAGCCCCATGTAAACGCCGCCTTCAACCTGACCCATCACCAGCGCCGGATTAATCGACTGGCCGATGTCGTGAGCGATCCAGACTCGCTCGACGATTACGATTCCGGTTTCGGGATCGACATCCACTTCTGCAACCGCCGCCGAGTAGCTGTAAGCAGGCGAAGGCCCAACGCCCGCGCCTTTGTACTTGCCGGGCGAGCGAGGCGGCGTGTAGGAGCCCACCGTTCCGATCGTGCCGAACTTCGATTCAGCAAGCTGTACGGCTTCCGCAAAGGTCATCCCTCGCTCGGCATCTTCGACATCGAACACGCGACGATCTGAAAATGAAATGCATTCAGTCGGCACATCGAGTTTTTCGGCGGCAGCCTTTGCCAGCAATTCGCGAGCGCGCTCGGCCGCTTGCAGAGCTGCGTGGCCGGTCATCAATGTCACACGACTCGAGTAGCTGCCGAGATCGACCGGCGTCAAATCGGTATCAGCGGTGATCACTCGAATGTCGAACGGATCAATGCCTAACACTTCGGCGACTATGTAAGCGAGAATCGAATCCGAGCCCTGCCCGATATCGATCGAGCCGCACATCACGCACACGCCGCCCTGTCGATCCAGCCTAAGCTGCACGCCCGAATGCGGCATGTTGTTCCAGTAGATCGGCAAGCCCGCGCCGCAAATGTAAGAGCTGCACGCGAATCCCACGCCTTTGCCATAAGGCAGCTTTCTGTATTGATTCTTCCAGTCCGAAGCCGCGACAATCTTGTCGATACACTCGCCAAGACCGATGCTGCCAACGCGCAGATAATTCGCGGTGATGGTGTTCGGCTTGACGAGGTGTTGCCTGCGCATCTCGACCGGATCGAGTCCAAGCTCTTCAGCGATCTTATCGATCTGGGCTTCAAGCGCAAACCTCGGCTGAGGCGTGCCGTGTCCTCGCTTCGGTCCGCAAGGCGGTTTGTTCGTGAACACACGCAAGCCTTCGAACTTGTAGCGAGGCACTTCATAAGTCACGGTCTGAAGCGCGCCGGTGTAGAACGTGCTCGCGACTCCGTAGCTGCCATAAGCTCCGCCATCGAGAAACGAGCGGAAGTGCATCGCCGTTATCGCGCCGTCTTTTTTCGCGCCGGTCTTCACCCACATCAAGACCGGGTGCCGGCCGCGATGACAGTAGAAAACTTCTTCGCGTGTGAGAGTGATCTTGACGGGGCGGCCGGTGACCATCGCGAGTTTCGCAACTACAATCTCGTGGTTGAACGGATCACTCTTGCCACCAAAGCCTCCGCCGTTCGGCGTGGCGATCACGCGAATGTGAGTGGCCGGCATCTCCAAGACTTTCGCAAGCGCGCGGTGAACATAGTGAGGCGTTTGAGTCGAGCTCCACAGCGTCAGCTTGTCGTCCGGATCAAGAATCGCGACGGCAGAATGTTGTTCCAGCGGCAAGTGCGTGTTGCCCTCGTAAAAGAACACGTCTTCTCTAACAAGATCGGCGTCCGCGAAACCTGCTTCGATGTCGCCGAATTCGAGCGAGACCTTTTTGTGAACGTTGCCGCCGTCTCCGTACTCGTGAATGCGCGACGCGTCGGGTCTCAGCGCGTCTTCAATCGACGCGATTGAATCGAGTCTTTCATACTCGACTTCGATCAGGTCCATCGCATCGAAGGCAGTGTCCTCGTCGACGGCGGCGATCGCAGCTACCGGGTCTCCGATGAAGCGGACTTTGTCGATGCACAGCGCGTGTTCGTCCTCGCTGACCGGCAATATGCCGTACGGGATCGGCAAGTCGCGGCCGGTCAAAACGGCAACGACACCGGGCAACTTCAACGCTTTTGATATGTCTATGCGTTTGATCAGAGCGTGCGGCATCGGACTGCGAAGCATCTTGCAGAAAAGCATTCGCGGAAGAACTATGTCGTCGGCAAACTTAGTCTGGCCGGTGCACTTGGCTCGCGCATCGACTTTGCGGAATGGTTTCCCGATCACCTTCTTCTCGTTGCTGTTGTTTTTTTTCATCGTGACTGAGTCTATCGAGCGTGCTCATTCACACTTCAAAACCGTAGATGCTCTCTCGCGGCGGTTCGACTTCTTCACCGCGCATTCGAGCCGCAGCAAGCTCAACCGCTTCGTATATTTTTATGTAGCCCGTACATCGGCACAGATTGCCCGCCAGCGCTTCCTGGATCTCGTTTCGACTCGGACTGGGATTCTTCTCTAATAACTCTTTCGCGACCAGCAGGAACCCCGGCGTGCAGTAGCCGCACTGCGCAGCGCCGAGATCGGCGAATGTGTCTTGCAATGGATGAAGCTTGCCGCCTTCGGCCATTCCTTCAATCGTCGTGACCTCGCGGTCTTCGGCGTCGAGACCGAGAAAGAGGCACGATAGAATCGGCTGACCGTCGATCAACACGGTGCACGTGCCGCACTCGCCAAGCTCACATCCGTGCTTAGTACCCGTCAGGCCGAGGTCCTCACGCAAGACTTCCAGCAGAGTCTTATGCGGCGCGAACGCAACCTCGCTTGGCTCGCCATTGAGAGTGAATCGGATCAGAGCTTTCTGGCTCTTTGTTCTAGTCATTCGTTAGTATTCGGCCTCGTTTACAACTCTCATCTTGGTGTGGTTGATTTTAAGCCACAAAGATTATATCAAAGTGTGCTGAAAACCTATCGACCTGGACGGTGTGCCGTAGACTGTCCAGTCTGCGGTGAGCGAATAATTAAAAGCGATGGCAGCTCGACGAGAACGATGATCCAATAATTGATGCCAGGTGCCAGGTGACTATAGTGAGTTCTGACAGACTTCAACGATGGTTGCTTAGAGCTGGGCTAATCATATCGGCCGTGCTGCTGATCCGCTTCGCGATTGATTTTGGCGAGCGAATGAGCTGGTGGTTAGCGGCGCCGTTCTGGCTACTCGTGATAGCAGCGTTAGGCGTGAGCGCGGTCAACGTATTCGGCGAAGGTAGATTTGACGGTGCCGCAGATTCCGATTTGAAAGCGAGAGTGCTGCTGCTCACGGCGATTCCACTCGGGTTCTTTGCTTCATCGCTCGACTGCACCGGCTTGAGCTTGCAAGGCTGCTCGTCGTTCTGCACGTTCATCAAGATTGTATGGATTCCGTTGATTGCTGCGGTATGCCTGGTGTACTACTTCACGCGCAAGCGAGGTTGGCTCACGGTGATTGTTGTGATGTCGTTAGTGGCACTCGTTCCGCATTGCGTGTGTTACAACGTTGGCAACGCGTGGTGGATCGATCGCATAGGCGCGAGCCCGCTCTGTTACGGCTGGGGTTTCGTTGTGAGCATCATCGCGGTGGGAGCCATGCGAAGAGCAGCTTACTACTGGCCGTCGCTAGTTCTATGTTTCACGATCATCGCAGGTGCAACGACTTTCTTCGTTTTGCATCACTATTTTCAATTCCCGTGGTGACGTGCAGTTTAGGCGTGTCCTGGACCTGTGATATCATCGCTCGTAACCGCAGTGTTATTGTCTAAACGACTATGAGATATGTATCGCCCGTAAGAGGAGG
>JADGNW010000512.1 GCA_017883315.1 Blastocatellia bacterium
CCGCGACGCATAGTGTGATTTGGTGACCGTAGGTGATGAACCGGCCGGTGGCGGTGCTGGTGGGTTGAATGAGACCGCTTTCTATCGCCAGACCGAGCGCCTCGCCATGTTTCCGTTCAATGATGCAATAGCTTGATCCGGTGTCCACCTTCGCAGCAAAGCTGACACTGCGCTCGAAGAGCTTCAGAGCTACGTCAACGGTTACTCCGGCCTCAGCGGGATCGTAACGAATCAGATGTTCGAAGCTCAGTTGATGGGCCATTCGTTACCAGCCTCCGAAAGGCGCGTCGTTCTCGGATGAAACGTGAACCAGAAAAGGGCGATCGACTCCCTCTCGCCGGGCCTGTTCGTGAGCTTCGCGGATGCTGGAACCGCTGCCTACTAACCGGTCACCATCGAGTGCTACATACTTTCCGGCGTACTCCTCGCGATGAGCTTTCAACCAGGCCAGATGAAGGGCGCGTTTCAACGCTGAATCATTCGGGTCAAGGCCGGACGACCCTGTTGCCGTCTGGCCGACCGTAGAACTCGACTCGGGTTTAGTCAGCCCTCTGCCACCGCCAAACTGTGGCAGACGTTTTTTCCTCAGGGTTGGCGCACGTCTTATGCGTTCGGTGAGCTTTAGATACTTCTTTAGAACCCATCCCGACTTAGGGACACCGTCAACAAAGCCAAAGTATCTTACGTAAATCCATTTTCCTCTGTGAGTCCAGAAGCAGATTGAAAGTAACGAATGGCCTCATCTGATACTGCCCGTAGTGCAGGCATGGAAACGCTGTGGATCAGTTGTTGATATTGGCTGTCTATCTCAGTTAACTTCTGTAAGGGTAAATCCAAAACGTTGCGCCAACTGTCGCCTTGGGTTTCAAATGCTCTAGCGGCTCTAAGCACAGATGAGTCAATCAACGCTTGCGAAAGCGAGGCACTGGCTTGAATTCGTTGCATTGCGTGAAAAATGGGCGAGTGTATGAGGGCCACCCAGTCAGGGTGCATCCTTCTATACATATCTTCCATTTGTGCCGCCAGCTGCCGTACGGGCGAATCGATCGCGTGACGCAAGTATTCATTTTGCCTTTGGATTTCTCTCTCAACTTGCATCAACCAAGCCGGCTTAAACAAATTGGTTGGTGAGGTCTCTTGACATACCCAGACAATAATATGAGGCGACGACGAGTTCCTGAGCAAGGGAATTCCGATTGGTCGTCGGGCTCAGATGGTCACTTTTGACAGAGCATCGGTGTTAGAACAGCGAAAGTAGCCCGACTGCTGGATCCGTTTCGAAGGCAACGACCTCGTCGTGATTTTTACGGAGCAGGTCCTCGATCTGCTGTGTCGTACAATTCCCGAGCCGTATCCAAATAACTTTCGGTGGGAATCCTCTCAGCACGCTCATATCGCTGAAGTCCGAGTCTTTGGTCACTATCGTGTAGCCGCCTTGACGGGCCGGCCCGTTCCCACAACACAGCATCCGACGCCTGATCCAACCCAAGTGAGAAGACATGCGAGGACTGCGGATGCAAATCCGCAAGCCGTTTCACTAATCGAGGAGACAGGTTATGGTCAAACAGAAGTTTCACTGTGAGCCACCGTAGCCTGCGCCTCTCGCTCGGCTGCGAACGCGTAGCACGCGTGGATGTCTTCGGCTGTAAGGTACGGGAAGTCCTCCAGGATCTGTTTCTCGGTCATCCCAGCCGCGAGGTAGCTGAAGATGTCGTACACTGTGATTCGCATTCCGCGGATACAGGGCTTCCCTCCTCGCTTGCCGGGTTCGATGGTGATGATGTCCTGATATCGCATAGCACGACTCTACCGCCCTATGGTTCATCTCGCAACAACGACTGCACATCTGCTCTACGCTTCCTGCTCGCTCTTTGCTGCCGATGCCTTACGCAACGTGAATAGCGTTCCGCCAGCGGGGCGTGCGCTCCACGTGACGTTAGCTTCGATGAGGCTCGCGCGGGAGCGAATGTTCGTGAGTCCCCGGCCGATCCTTGTAAGCTTGTCTGTGCCAAAGCCGCGCCCGTTGTCTTCAAGCTCGATCACAAGCTCGCCGCTAGGTTCACACAGTAACAACAGCCTGACGTGAGTCGCAGCCGAGTGGCGACAGACATTACTGATCGCCTCCTGCACTATTCGATAGATTTGAATTTGTTCGGCCGGGTCGAGGCCAAGACTTCCCTCGACGCCGGCGTCACTCACGAATTCATACTCGAATTTCTTTTCGGGCGGTTGATGCCCAACTGCATCCGCAAGCGCCCACTCGAGCGCCGCCCCGAGACCTACGTTTGCCAGCGCCGATGGGCTCAGGTCTTCGCAGATCCTGCGAATCTCGGTTGAGACCGATTCGATCTCAGCGCGAATCTTTGACGGCTCGACATGACCGCTGCTGCTCTCGGTCGTCAAGCCTGGGGGCAACTGGTCGGTGAGTAGCATAAGCCTGCGCAAGTCCGACAGCGTTTGATCGTGCAAGTCGCGCGCGATCCTTCGGCGCTCGGTCTCGGTTTCGTTCGCCAGTTGCATTCGAGTTTCAGCGAGCGCGGTGTTGGTTCTGGCGAGTCTCTTGTTCTGCCGGTGAGCCCACCACATCGCAACAAGCGCAAGCACCAACAGTATCGACAGCGCAGTCGACGTCCACGGAAAAGGCGCTCGCGCGACATTGAACTCAAAGCGAATTGGTTCGGAAGCCACAAGATCGCGAGTGTAAGCTCGAGCCTCGACTCGATAACGGCCGGGGCGCAGGTTCTCGAGCAACAACTGCGAGTCGCGTGAGAGCTTCTCTCTAACTAAGCTACCGTTTCGATCGACCACCGAGAAGCCATACTGAAATTGTTCCGCGAAAGTCCGGCTGCTGTTCGCGGCTACGTCAAGCGCCAGGCTGTTCTGCGGATACTCAAGGTTCAAGCCCAAGTGTAGTTCCTCGCCGCCGTAGATCCGCTTGCCCATCACCCGCGTTACGTTGAGAACGGGAGCCACGAGCCCCGGCCGGTAGCGGGCGACGCCACGACTCGTGCCAATCCATAAGCCTTCATCGACTGACTCGCTGCGAAGCGCAATCACCGCGAACGCGTTCTGGGAAGGCAAGCCCTGTTCGCTGTCGATTCTTGAAGTGAGCCCAGAAGTTAGTATGGATGCAGGCGAGACGGCTGCGCTTCCAGGCAGCAACACTTTGTACACTCCGCCGCCGACCGTCGCGCACCAGACAGCTTTCTCTGATCCGCTCGCGATCGCAGGCACAACACAACGTGCGTCGATGCCTTCGATCACCGGCTGAAGCTTGCCCGATCTGAGCGCATAGAGGCCGCGCGCCGTCGCAAGCCACAGCACATCGTCACTGACGCCTTCAATCGACCACACGCTGCTGCCAGTCAATTCGTCGAGCGCGTGATCGACCGTCGCCTTCTTGCCGTCGAACGAGAACACACCAGCCTCCGCGGTTCCTATCCACAATCTTTCTACCGAGCCCTTCGGGGCCTTCTCGGCGTGCAAGCTCAGGACTTCCTGGGTGCGCCCACCGGCTGAATCATCTGGCCACACGAGCGTGCGCTTATTGCCGTCGAGCCGTTCAACTCCGCGATCAAAGTTCGCAACGTAGACCGAGCCTTGAAAGGTAGCAATCGACCGAATGTTGTCGAGAGGTCCGGCCGATCCTTCGACTCGCAAGAATTCTCCCGCGAGCGGCGCGCTCGGGCCGTTGCGTCGCGTTGATGAAACTCTCTCGCCGGCGAACAAACCTGAAGCTGTTCCAACCAGCAAGCGGCCCTGCGGGTCTTGACTAATCGAATGAACGATCCGGCCTTTCAGCTCCGGGACCTCTTGCCAGTTTGAATCGACGCCTCGAACAAACAGGCCTCGATTAGTGCCGCACCACAGTGTGGAATCCGACGATTGAAAGAGTACCCGCGCAACGTTGCTCTCGGGTTCGGGGGAAATAGCTTCGACGCGCAAGCCGCCGGGATCGTAACGACAAACGCCGCGATCGGTGGCGAACCACGCGACGCCTTCGCGATCGATGAAGACCGAATAAATCTGATTCGAGCGCAAGCCACCTGCTGTGTTTTCAAAAGTGAAGTGTTCAAGTCTGTGCCCGTCGCGATCGACAAAGACTCCTCGCGCTTCGGTGCCGGCCCACAGATCGCCACGCGCGTCGAATGTAAGCGCAGTAACCTTGCCGGTGCCCGCGCCAATTTTTTGCGGGTGAGTTAGATCGCTCGCATCGTAGAGACCGCTGTCTTCGGCAGAGGTTTCGGCGCCAAACCAAACGTGTCCGCGAGCGTCAGTCTCGATGGCTTCGACAAAGAACGCGCGTGGTCGGCTGAGGATTTCTTTGACCAGATCGGCAGTCACAGCGCCGCCGGCTTTCATCTGCGCGGCGTCAATCGCAAGCAGTCCTCTGCTGTGCGTGCCGACTATCAAGCTGTTCTCTATCAAAGCGAGGCTGGTGAGTTGGAGCGGCGCGCCGCCTCTCGACTCGATGGTGAGCAGCGGATGATCTTGCGAACTGATCTTATGAGTCAACACCGAGCCGTCACGCGCAGTCACGCAATCAAAGATCTCGCCTTGCTCGGTGGTCATCACCGCGCGACCGGCTTCAGGAGTAATGATGGCGGTAATGATGCTTCCTTGCGTCTCTGGAATAAGCTTGATCTCACCATTGATCGACCGCGCTGCACCCGCGTCGGAGCCGATCCACAGCACGCCGTCGCGATCGAGCTTGAGCGCACGGATGCGGGCGGCTGCAGGCCCGTCCGCGGCGAGCTTCTGAACGCGGCGGCCATCGTACTTAGCCAGCCCGCTATCAGTGCCGAACCACATCGCGCCGTCCGGGTCTTGAGCAATCGCGCGCACGTGATCCGAAGGCAGTCCGTGAAAGAGAGTGACCGCGCCCCATTGGTGGAGATTCGAGGGTGAGGAAGACGACGGGGCGACGGGGGGACTGGGCGACGCGGCGGCGGCGGCGAGCAGCACTAAAGCAATGACGAGGAGACTGAGCGACGCGGCGACGCAGCGAAGCCTTGAAACGAAACACTGCGCCGGTGCCGGCAGCAACAAACTCATTGCGCTTTGGAAAAGCATTGCTACTCTGGTCGCCGCGTCGCCCCGTCCGCGTGTCGCCCCGTCGCTTCTGACTGTTCTTCGAGATGACGCTTGCGGTCGCGCTCGATCCAGCCTTCCAACTCCACCGCCGCCTTCTCAATCTCATCGCTGTTGAGCAAGCCGCGGCGCAGTGCTTCGAAGAAAGCTCGAGTGCGCACGTTGTAAGCGAGCTTGTCATAAGCCTCGTTCGGCGTTCCTTCAGGCGAAGACGCGAACAGCTTTTCGTACAGCGTCGCGAGCCGGCTCTCGACTCCGCGGAGACTCAAGCTGCACTTGCGCGCGATCGCCCAGTTTGAAAGCCCGAGCGCGAGATAGTACAACGCTTCGGCTTCAAACTCAGTCAAGAGTGGCCGCTTGAATGAATCTTTGAAAGCCGGATCGATCATGTCCGCGCCGTCTTCGAGCACGGCTGCGACGAAACGAAGAAAGCGCGACTCAGGATTGTTCTTATGAATGAAGCCGTATGCGGGAGGCGGCTGAACTGTTTTGACTATCTTGCGAATCTCGTTGATGTAGATCTCGTGAGGGAACTGAGTCCAGAAGATTATTCGCGCGGCGGGAAAGCTTCGCCAGATCGCGCGCGCCGCTTTGACGCCCGAGAGCCGAGGCATCTGAATGTCGAGAACGCAGAGCTCAGGCCGATGCTTGAGCGCAAGCTCGATGGTCTCTTCGCCGTCGGCCGCTTCGATGACGGGAAGGTGAGCCGTGAACTCACGCTCGATCAACTCGCGCAGGTATCGGCGTTGAGCGACGTTGTCTTCTGCGATCAGAATGCTCACAGGCAAGCCTTCTTCCAGTTTAGTCTTTACCGACGTTACGCGGGCCACCTCGCCCTTCGCTACGAGTTCCTACGGCGTTGATCGAAATCTCCAGCTCCTGACGATCGAGTAGAACAGCGCTTTGCGTTTCGCGTATAGCTTCTCCGGTGTGGACAGGGTGACCGAGTACAGGAACCCTCCGTGGTACCGATCAACGGGCGGCGGGGAGATTATGATGTCCTCCAACATAGCTTCGCCAGTTTTAGCGTCCTGATATTTGAACTTTATCCGCCTGCCAGATACGCCGCCTAAACGCGAGGGCGCTCTGCTCACTACTTCAGGTCGTTCTTTCTTTTCTTCGTGAGTCCCCAGAACGAAACCTGCCTCTTCATCAATCGATTCTCGTATGGTCTCAGAGGTCTGAACTCCAACAAAGACTTGGAGGTATGAATTTTCGTCAATGGGAATAAACCGGCCATGATCGCCCATGCAGACGCAATCTTGTTTCTCTTTTACGCACGGGGTGGAGTTCCAAAACCCTTTTAGACCCCTTGGTATCGAAACAGAGAAGCCATAAGAATAGTTTCGATAATAACCAATGGTCGCTATTTCATCCGGGCAACGAACCTGAGCCTTGATGGCTTTGTGTCTCGGTTGTGCGCAGCAGAATCCGCCCAAGAAGGAGATCCAGAAGGACAACAACAATATTGTTCGCGTTACTATCATTGCGAATCAAACGCAACGAGCGTCAGCAGGTCTACCTCACGTTCACTGATTCGGAAGGCGCGGCTTGGATGCTAAGCCTGCCGGCGGGGTTGGTCAATGTGGTTAACCACAGTGCAACATCAGGCGCTGCCACCAACGACGCCGTTGGCTTCCGCGTAACAGGGATTCCCGACCTGAGGCAATATCTCCCTGAATGATCCACATAGCCAACTCCAACGCCAGACCAGGCGCAAGAATCGCGGCTTTCGCGCTAGCTCTGTTGTTAAGTCATTCGGCGTTGCAGGCCCACGCCGCAACTCGCGCCACTCAATCGATCGAAGATCCGACTGGCCGCGCGATGCTGAGTTTCTACGACGCATTGGCCAGCACGCAGCGCGGCGAGTGGGTCACGCGAATCGTTCACTACGGAGACTCGCACGTCGCTGCTGACATCCTGACCGGCGCGCTCAGGCACAGTCTTCAATCTTGCTTTGGCGATGCAGGGGCGGGTTTCGTGCTCGCGGGACAGCCCTGGCAGTGGTACTCGCGAGCCGGAGTTGTCAGTCGAGCAAGCGCAGGATGGCAGCCCGACGGATTGACTCAAGCGTCGCTGGCGGCGGACGGAAGACTCGGGCTTGCAGGGGTCAGCTTAAGCACTCGCAACGCGGGCGAGTCGATAAGCGTGACCTCCGAAGGCCGGTACTTCGATGTCTACGTGTTGAAACAGCCGGAGGGCGGCGCCATCGATATCTGGCTCGACACAGTCGAGTGGAAACGCAACTTCTCTCTCAGATCCAGAGCGGTCGAGGCTGATTACATCGAGATCGTTGCGCCGGATGATTCGATTCACACGATTGAGATACGCACTACATCTCCGGGACGGACTCGCATCTTTGGAATCGCGATTGAAGGCGAACGTGCGGGAGTGGTCTACGACGCGCTTGGGATCAACGGAGCGCGCGCGAGCCGCCCGATGCTCTGGGATTGGAACCTGCTCTCGAACAATCTCGAACGCCGCGATCCCGATTTGATCGTCGTCGCCTATGGATCAAACGAAGTAACCGATCCGGACCTTGACCTCGAAGAATATACCGCGAGCTTCGCAGCACTACTGGAACGGTTTCACGAAGCCGCGCCGCGAGCATCCATTCTCGTCATCGGTCCGCCGGATCGCGCAGTGCGAGTTGGCAGGCGCTGGAAGACTGCGAGTCGAATGTCCGCGTTGGTTGACGCGCAACGTCGAGCAACCCTGAAGGTCGGCGCCGCCTTTTATGATTTGTTCAACGCAATGGGAGGCTCCGGCTCAGCCGAGCGATGGGCCACGCTATCTCAGCCTCTCGCACAAGCGGATCGAGTCCACCTGACATCCGCAGGCTACAGGCTAGTCGCTGACTGGATCAATTCAGAGTTGATGCGCGGCTACCTCAAAACGACGTCCGATAGGCCCGCGCCGAAGGGTCGCCAATGATGCTCTTCACCAACGGAACATATTACGTTTTTCTTATAGCAGTCTTCTTCGCCTACTGGGCGATCGCGAAGCGAGTTCGCTTACGCATCGTCTTTCTTCTCTTTGTCAGTTGCTTGTTCTATCTGGCGATCGGCGGGCGGCCATTGTTGTTACTGCTTGCGATCTCCGCGATTGATTTCACGACTACGCGATTGATGAACCGCTACGATGATCGAACAAGCCGCAGGCGATTTCTATTGGCCTCACTCACGATCGACATCAGTGTGCTGTGCGTCTTCAAGTACGCGAACTTCTTCATCGAGTCGGCATCAACCGCGGCCTCGCCGTTTGGCTTCGCGCTTTCAAGTTGGCGTCCTAATATTGTCGCGCCAATTGGGATTTCGTTCTTCATCTTCCAATCGCTGGCCTACGTGATCGATGTTTACCGCAAAGACACGGAGCCGGCCAGAAGCTACGCGGACTATCTGGCGTTCGTCTCGTTCTTCCCAACAATCGTCGCAGGCCCGATCCTGCGGGCTAAACATCTGCTGCCGCAGCTTCGCGCGCGTCTTGCGCTCGATAGCGCAACGGGCGGGCAAGCGCTGTTTCTGATTGCCCTCGGATTGATCAAGAAAATAGCGATCGCCGATTACTTGAGCGCAAACCTTGTCGATCGCGTGTTCGATTTTCCTGAGCGGTTTTCCTCTCTGGAAGTGCTGGCCGCTATCTATGGTTACGCGCTGCAAATCTACGCGGACTTCTCCGGCTATAGCGATATCGCGATCGGTTCGGCGATGCTGCTCGGCTTCAAGATGCCGGTGAACTTCAACGCGCCTTATCGCGCGGTTGATCTGCCGGACTTCTGGAGACGCTGGCACATCTCGCTCTCGACGTGGCTGCGTGATTATGTGTTCTTTGCTATCTCCGGTCCTCGAGCTCGCAATGTGACGGTGCTCTATTGCGGACTTGTTGTAACGATGTTGGTAGGCGGGCTGTGGCACGGCGCGGCGTGGACGTTCGTACTTTGGGGACTGCTGCACGGGGTCGGTCTCGCCGCAACGCGCGCATGGGCGGGCGTTCGTAAGCGACTGGGCATCACGAAGCACAACACGCGATGGGCGCGACTGGCGAGCACTGTAATTACGTTTCACTTTGTTTGCTTCGCGTGGATTTTCTTTCGAGCAGATACAGTCTCGGGTGCGGTTGGCGTGCTTCGCCAGCTTCTGACGCTCTCGATCGACACATCGAATCTCGGCTTGTCGCTGGCTCTCTTCATCATGGGAGGTCTTGCGGCCCAGTGGTTGCCGGATGGCTTATTCCGGATCGCACTCAACGGATTCGTGCGACTGCCCGCGCCGGCTCAAGCGTGCGTGTTGTTCGTTCTCGCGCTGGGACTCTACTCGGTGGCGAGCAGCGACGTAGTTCCGTTTATCTATTCGCGCTTCTAACAGGGATGGACAGGATGAACAGGATTCGCATCAACCAGCCAATTCCAGCTTGGTTCGTCATGAAGAAAGCGCTTCCAAACAAGACCGCGCAGGCGTTGTTGATGTTCGTCGCGCTAACGTTCGCGCCTTACGTTGTTCCGCCGCTCGCCCGCTATCAGGTTCCGATACCTGGCAGCTTGATCCGCGCGTTGCATCTTCGATCGAGCGCGGCGGCCGCGCTGACTGACGCTCAGCTTGCAAAGGAAGTTGCCACCTATGACTCCGCTCCGGGGACCGGCGCGATTCAGAGCGTGCCCGGTGAGATCGAGGACCCGTCCGGCCGTGCACTCGACGGTCTATTTGCATCGCTACTCAAGACAGAGACCGAAGGTACTCAGACGCGAATCTGTCACTACGGCGATTCGCCGATCACCAACGACGGGATCACCTCAACCGTCAGGCGCAAGCTTCAACTCCGGTTTGGCGACGCCGGGCACGGGTTCATTCTCGTCGATAAACCGTGGGGCTGGTACGAGCACGCGGGCGTCATCCGTGAAGCAACTCGCGGGTGGCAAAGCGATCCGATGTTCATATCGCGCGGCGAACATTTTTATGGGCTGGGCGGCGTCAGCTTCACTGCGTCGAGCGCGGGAGTCAGCGCCAGCTTCAGCACGGTGCGCGAAGGCGAGGTGGGCCGCAGCGCTTCAGCCTTTGACATCTACTTATTAATGCGGCCCGGCGGTGGCGACTTCGATGTCGCGGTTGACGATCAACAAGTCGAGCGAGTAGCCACCGCCAGCGACGACATCAAGTCAGGTTTTCATCGAGTGAACGTTGCAGAGGCTCCGCATAAGCTGACCATCAGGATTGTTGGCAACGGCGACGTGCAGGCGTTCGGAGTCACTCTGGAATCAAGTCACAGTGGGGTTCAATACGATTCACTTGGAGTCAACGGCGCGTTCATCGGGCTTCTTGCGCACTACCTCGATGCCGATCACTGGGCGGAGCAGTTGCGCCATCGCCGGCCCGATCTTGTCATCATCGGCTACGGCACTAACGAGAGTCAGTTCGAGCGGCTCCCGATGGACCAGTACGAACAAGACACAAGAGAGGCGATACGCCGAATACGAGCGGCGCTGCCGGGCGTTTCGATCATGCTGCTCGGTCCGATGGATCGAGGAATGCGAGGCTCGGGAGGCGGAATAGTCACGAGGCCGATGATCCCGAAGTTGATCGGCTATCAAAGACGACTGGCCGCCGAAACAGGCTGCGCGTTCTTCGACACGTTCACGGCAATGGGTGGCGACGGCACGGTAGCGCGGTGGTGTGAAGCGCGGCCGCGATTGATGGGCGGCGACTTCACCCATCCTACGGCGCAGGGCGGCGAGATTGTTGGGACGCTTATCTATGACGCGATGATGAAGGCCTACGAGGAGTACAAAACGAGAAGCGCTGGAACAAATCAATAGCGATGTCCGACGAACTCCAGTTTGTCGAAGCACCCCAGAGGGGTGCGATGTTCATGGCCCGTTCACACATCAGCGACAAACTGAAATCGGTCGGGCTCGAAAAGGAGAACTGAGATGCTACCTGCAACCGTGATGAGCTTTCTAAACCAGGCGGCGGCCGAAACCAGGAATGAGTTGCCCGGCCGCGACTCTTCATTGTTTCAATCGGGCGTGCTCGATTCATTCACGCTCGTCGATTTCGTTACGTTGCTCGAAAGCGAGTGCAACATCAAGATCGACGACGCCGATCTTCGACCCGCAAACTTCGACACAATCGCGAAGGTCGAAGCCTTCGTCGAGCGCGCGAAGGCGGCCGCATGAGTTCCGGTGTAGGTTGCTACATCGTTGGCACCGGGGCAGCGCTTCCCACCCGCGTGGTGACAAACGCGGAGCTCGCGCCGTTGCTTGGAGTCAGCCCGGCTTGGATCGAGACCAACTCGGGAATTCGCGAACGGCGGTGGGTCGAGGCAGGTCAATCAACTTCCGACTTGGCGGTTGCCGCCGTTCGCGAAGCGCTTGATGACGCTTCCCTCGGCAGCGATCAAGTCGACTACTTGATCGGCTGCACCTTGTCCCCGGACTATCAGGTGCCGGGCATCGCGCCGCTGGTTCAACGAAAGCTCGATGGTTGTCGTCCGATTCCGGCGCTTGATATTCGAGCCGGTTGCGCCGGCATACTCTACAGCCTGCAGCTCGCGCGCGGGCTTATCGAATCGGGCGCGGCGCGCAATGTAGTTTGTTTCGGCGCTGAAGCTCAGTCGAAAGGACTCGATCTCAATCCGCGCAGTGCTGAACTGAGCATGCTCTTCGGCGACGGCGCGGGAGCAGTTGTCGTGAGCAACCAGCAAGGACTGCCAGGCAGATCCCGAGAGTGCAGCTTGAGGATCGAAGATATTCTGATTGAAACCGACGGACGTTTCGCTGAAGACTTGATCGTGCGAGCGCCGGGAACAGCAAACGGCGCGCG
>JADGNW010000012.1 GCA_017883315.1 Blastocatellia bacterium
AATTCTCAGCGGATGCGCAAGCGCCTTGAAGAAGTCCGACTTAAAATCACTTAGTGTTCGCCGCATAGCTCTCTCTCTGCTGATCTGCGCAATCTAGCATATGTGCATATGTATAATCATCGCACCAGGGCACGTCAAGTCAGCACGAAGGAAGAAAGAAGAAAGGAACAAGCTATGCTTGCTAACGGGTTCGGAGTCCCGATCTGGTCTGGCACTCTTTCGGTGCGGATTAGAAGGGCGACGCTGCGTTCCCTAGAGATAGACGCGCGGCACCCGATCACTTATGCCGCAGGTTACTTCATAGGAGATGGTCCCGATCTGCGCTGCAACCTCTTCTGCGGTTATCTGTCTCTCGCCTTGAGAGCCGATGATCACTACCTCATCGTTAACCGACGCGGCGACTACATCAGAGACGTCGATCAGAGTAAGGTCCATGCTTACGCGGCCTACGATCGGCGCCGGCAGGCCGCGGACGATCACCTGGCCTCGATTTGATAGCTCTCGACGCAATCCGTCTTCATAACCGATCGCGATCGTGGCTATTCGGCTCTCATGAGCCGTCACGAAAGTCCCACCGTATCCAAGCGGCGTGCCGGCTTGGACTGTCTTCACGAGCACGATCCGCGTGCGCAGCGACATCACTGGACGCCAGCCCAACGGCTCTGTCGAAGGCGAAATCACATCGCGCCACAAACCGTAAAGCACTCCGCCGGGTCTCACGAGATTTCCTCGCGCGCGTGGATATGCAAGCGCGCCCGCGCTGCTGGCCGAGTGTATCCATCTCGGTCTATGTCCCTTAGATTGGATCTTGGATTGGACCGCCTCAACTGCGCTTTCGAACAAGTTTATCTGTTGCTCGGTGAACAAACTCTGGTCGCTATTATCGGCAGACGCCAGGTGCGTCATAACGCCGTCAAGCCGCAGGCTCTCGAATCGGACAGTGTCATCTAGAAAGGTCTCCAGTTCGGAGCATTGAACTCCGAGGCGTCCCATTCCCGTGTCAATCTTCAAATGATAATCGACATTACACCCGGCGTTGCGTGCCGCCTGATTAAGTCTGTCGAGGCCGTCCAATCTAAACACAACAGGCGTGAGTCGATGAGCGATGATCGATTCTTCCTGGCCTTCCCAAAAGCCCGCGAGACACAGAATGGGCCTGGTGATGCCCGCTTGTCTCAAAGTGAATCCTTCTTCGGGCAGCGCCACGCCGAACCAATCCGCGCCGGCTGATTCAAGTGCACGCGCGCACTCGACGGCGCCGTGCCCATAAGCATCCGCCTTCACAGCAGGCATAATTGCGACGCCGCCGCCCACTGCCGCTCTCGTCACGCGGAAGTTGTGGATCAAATTATCGAGATTGATCTCAGCCCAGGTAGGCCGCTGTGCCGCGAGGTCTGGCATAAATGAAAAAGTCGCGGAGACTTCAGTCTGGGGAGCCCACACCTAAACGAGTGAGGCGCAACAGACTGAAGTCTGTGCTACGGCTGATTCGGTGCGCGGAATTTTATCTCGCTTCCGTTGCTTAAGAGTCTCAAGATCTTGCCGCCACTATCGCGTTTTCCGTCGTATTCGAACTCGAACGTGCCTCGTGTGTTGGGCGGCAGCGGGTTCGGCGCGACGGTAGCTCTCCGAATTTCAGGCGTCGCGTCGCCTCCGTGCTGGAGCGATATTTCTACCTCCAGGTTCTCGAGCGGCTCGTCAGAAATGTTATCGATCGCGCCTTTCGCCTTATTGCCTTCCTGTCTGAACGACGTGAATATCTGCGCCTTTTGCTTGGTCGAGGTCTGAGTGTCGGTGCCGCGAATGCGTCCGATATAAGCGCCGACTCGCGAATGAACCGAAGGAACAAGGAGGTACACAAGCAGAGCTCCGCCCAACAGAACGACAACGATGAGCAGCGCTATCGTTCCGCTCCGCCCGGCCTTCGGCGATAGATCCTTGCCGTAGTTTGTAAGCGAGCCAATTCCGGCCTCGCTCACGGACCGCACGGGTTCGCCGAGTATCAATGGCGCGTGCGAGGCTTCGGCGGGAAGACCGAGGATAGAGCCGGCGGGTGCTCTGTAAGAACGCGCGCCGGCAACAGACGGCTCAGCGATTCTTCCGGACGCAGCAACCATAGGCTCGGCTGTCAGCGGCCGCGCATCTCGATCGGATGGTTGTGCGCCGAATATCATAGTGTCTCTTGCTGGCGTTTTCTTGGCTTCGTCTCTGGGTGCCGGCGTTGGAGCTGCCGCAGAGGAGCGCAGCTCGCGTGTTGCCGCAGTCTGTTCGCGCGGAGTAAGCGGTTCGATGCGCGGCGGCTCATAAGGCTCGCGGTGAAGCACGCGCTCGATGCGCGGCGGCTCGAAGGGCTCGCGATGCGAGCGCTCATCCACTCTTGCCATGTGCGCCGCTTCGGCTACTGATGGCAACGGCGCGGTCTCGCCGGCTTGTCCGCCGGCCGGTGAGGGTTCTTCTACTTCGAGACCGGCCCAAACCTCTTCATCGAAGGCTGCGTGCTCGTGCTCCGCTTCTGACTTACTTATGGGCTCGATAGGCGAAGGGCTCGCAAGGACCTGCGTCAAACGCTCTTCACGCAAAGGCTCGACCGGTGGCGGCGGGGCGGGTTGAATGGCTTCGATCGGCGCGCTGGGAGGAGCGGGAGCTTCGACGCGCTGCGGCGGCTCGGTTGCTGCCGACGCAGACGAGTGCGAATGGAGCTCGCTCGCGAGCTCGCGTGTGGCGCCGCTCTGAACCGGTGTTATTTCCGGTGCTGGCGCCACTGGGACCACTGCGCTGTCGCTGGCTTCCTCGGTCTTCTGGGATGGCGGCGCCACATTCACAAACAAGCTGCGCCGCGAGTGGTCCCAATCCTCGTCAGGTTCTTTCTCGATCCGTTTGTATCGCCGGTAAAAGTAAACCAGGAGCGATACGCCGCCAATGAACAACAGCGCCGCGCCGACGATCACCACGCGGGATATTCTACCCTGTTGAAGAAGGCTCAAAAGTAATACCAACATTGTGTGTATTGCACCTCACATTACGAGTGGTTATTTGCCGCCAACGCCAATTTCATAACGCTCTATTGATGCCGGGGACTCGTGCGCAGGTTGCGCCAGCGCAGCAATCGCATCGAGTATGATTGCTTCTTCTTCGACCGAGACCGTTCGCAAGTCGATCATCACCCGGTCGCGTTCCGTGCGCGTGATGATCGGAACTCTGAAGCCGCGAAGCCGTTCTTCCAATGACGCTGCGGACATCTGGGCGTCTTTCATCGCAACCAGCACCGTCGGCAGCTTCACCTCAGGCGCTGAGCCCCCGCCGATGACCGATGCTCCGTCCTCGAGACTGATTGTGAATCTCCCGTTGGTCAATCGCGTAATTGATTCCACGAGCTGCGCCGCGCGGCCGGCAATCTCTTCGCGTGTAGTCGCAATTGCGCGAATCACCGGAACCTCCGTCAAGGCAGCGCCTCGTTCATACAATCTCAATGTTGCCTCGATCGCGGCGTAGGTCATCTTGTCGACTCTAAGCGCTCGCATCAATGGATTCTTAACAACGCGATCGATGATCTCGCGAGATCCGGTGATGATTCCCGCTTGCGGACCGCCCAGCATCTTATCGCCGCTGAAGCTGACCACTGAGATTCCTGCCTTCAACGAGTCCGCCACCACGGGCTCGTCCTTCACTCCGTAAGGGGAGAGATCAATCAAGCAGCCGGAGCCCAGGTCTTCAAACGACGGCACACCTGCGCGGCGAGCAGCGTCGGCGATCTCTTCCGCGCTCGGACGTTCGGTAAAGCCGATAATCCGGTAGTTCGACGGATGCACGCGCAATATCAATCGCGTTCGCTCGTTGATCGCATCTCTGTAATCTTCAATACGGGTACGGTTGGTCGTTCCAACTTCGCGAAGGATGGCTCCGCTCTTCGCCATTACGTCGGGGATTCGAAAGCTGCCGCCGATCTCGATCAACTCTCCCCGCGAGACGATCACCTCGCCGCCTTCGGCAAGCGTGTTCAGCACGAGCAGCACTGCGGCTGCATTGTTATTAGCGACAGTCGCGGCTTCACTGCCGGAAAGCCGGCTCAACAGGTTCTGACAATGCGCCTCGCGGCGGCCGCGCTGGCCGAGCTTCAGATCGTATTCGAGATTCGAGTAGTTGGCAGCCGTTTCTGAAAGCGCTTCCACCGCCTGACGAGCAAGCGGCGCGCGGCCCAGATTCGTATGGATAATCACACCAGTTGCGTTGACGACCCTGCGAAGCGAAGGCTGAGAGAACTGAGCGGCTCGCGTTTCCAGCCTCCGTTCAACCTCTTCGGTTAACGACTGGCTTGTGCCGGCCACCGACCACTGGCCGCTAGTCACTTCTTCTCGCAGTTCGTCCGTGGTTTCGCGCAGCAGATCTCGCACGCGTTCGCGGCCAAGGTCCGCAGACAACTGCAACGCCAACGGCCTCTCCAGCAGCCGCTCGATCGAGGGCAACGACCTAAGCAGGTGATTCGGCATGTGATTTCCGTTGACACTGGTGAGTGTCTATCGTACATTCTAACACAACCCCCACAGGTTAGACCCAAGCCCTTCAAGAGCTACTTCAATGGAACCTAAAGTTGAAAATCTGCTTGACCAGGAGCTTGATAAGCTCGAATACGAGATTCGCCGGTTGAAGGTCGAATACGACATTTTCTTCAACGGAGGTACGGTTCGCGCGCCGTTGGAGACGAGGGGACGCGTCGAAACTGGGATCAAACGCATATACGACGCGCGGGGGATGTCCTTCGTGCAGCGCTTTCGCTACAACAGCCTGGTGGCGCGGTACAACGTGATGCGCGAACTATGGCGAAGGCAGACTCAAGATCGTGAAGAGATCGGCCGGCGTCCCACTGTTGAGGCTCAAGCCGCAGTGCGCGAGCACATCGCCGCGATTCGCTGCCGCGACCCCAGGCTCGAACCCGAGAAGGTCAGTGAGCTTTATGACCATCTCATAGCAGCAAAGCGAGAATGCGGCGAACGATTGGGCGCCCTGAGTCTGGAGATATTCACTCAGTTCATAATCTCTCGCGCCGAGCACATCAAAGACCATCTGGCAACGGAAGCCGTCGACTTCATCGTCGGAGTGGACAACGGTCACGTCAAATTCGCCGCACGCCCCGCCCGGTAATGAGCAATCGCGGAATCTCGTTCAGCGGTCACGGTTCGCCACATAAAAAAGAGCCCCGCTCCGAAGAGCGGGGCCCTGTTTAGGTGGTTATGCGCCTGATCTGAAGTCTAAAGCCTTTTCACCGCTTCTGCCTGAGGTCCCTTCGGTCCCTGAACCACTTCGAACTCGACGGTTTCCCCCTGCTTGAGCGACTTGTAGCCGCCTTCTTGTATGGCCGAATAGTGAACGAACACGTCGGCCTCCCCGGGCTGCTCGATAAACCCGTAGCCTTTTGCGTTACTGAACCACTTGACCTTGCCGTGTGACATCGACATGCATCCTCCTCCGAGTCTCCGATGTTATCGAGTCTCAAGCAGTGTGTCATCGGCGTTACCGCGATCACGATTGCAGCCGGCTTTAGAACAAAAAGCCGCGAAGCGACGCTCTCGCTCAGTCGCGAACGTCCCTTTGCGGCTTCTTATCAAGCTTTCACTGCTTGCTGCCCAAGACTTCTTGTCGCTGTGGTGAAATCTTCAAGCCTCTGCCTGAAGCGGGCCGCATAGTAGCGCAAGGTCAAATCAGAGTCAAGAAAAAACGCACTCGGCAGCCCGCCCCTGTTCCGCTGGCCCATCGACTGCTTAGCCCGCGCTTGAAATTCCCGCCGGATGCCGCTAGCTTACACGCTTGTCAAACAGACGCGAGTCTCATCTAGCTAAACAAGGAAGAATTCTATGCAACGAGTGATCGACGCGTGGCACAGCCCGAGCTTGGATAGTCGAATGGAGATTGTGACCTACGGAGACTATGGCTTTCCGCTGCTGATGTTTCCGACAGCGGCGGCAGACTTTCTTGAGTACGAACGCTTCTACATGATCGATGCGATGAAGGACTCGATCGAAGCCGGCAAGGTGAAGGTCTTTTCGATAAACAGCATCAATCGCGAAAGCTGGCTGCACGATGACCTGCATCCCGAGTACAAGGCGCTGCGCCAGGTACAGTACAACAGCTACGTTGCCAGGGAAGTTGTGCCCTTCATCTGGAATAGCTGCCAGGGTCGCATAGGTGTCATCACGGCGGGCGCAAGCCTCGGTGCGTTTCACTGCGCGAATCAGCTCTTCCGCCGGCCCGACCTGTTCGCTGGTTGTATCGCGATGAGCGGCGCGTTTGATATTCGCGCCTACTTCGAAGGTAATTACTACGACGACAACGTGTACTTCAACAATCCGGTTGATTATTTGCCGGGCCTCGAGGGACCGGAACTGGAAGCGCTTCGGCACAAGGATCACATTCACATAGTAACCGGCCAGGGGGACTACGAAACTCCCGACGCGTCGCGAAGGTTGTCAGCCATTCTTTCTCAGAAGGGAATTCCACACGAGCTCTCGCTGTGGGGTTACGAATGGCCACACGATTGGCCGACTTGGCGGGCGATGATGAAGTACTACATCGCCGAAAGATTTTGAAGCGACGGTGAACGGCGGATGCATAGGCTTGACGGGCAAGTAGTAATAATCACCGGTGCTTCGGCGGGAATCGGCGAAGCTGCGGCGCGAAGGCTGGCTCGCGAAGGCGCAATTGTGGTGATCAGCGCGCGGCGAGCTGATCGGCTCGAAGCTTTGAAGCGCGACATTGAAGCGGCGAATGGGCGCGCGTTCATTGTTGCGGGAGACATCACGAATGAACAGGATCGCGCGCGGCTTGTGCAAGAGACGCTGGATGAGTTCGGCCGCATAGACGCGCTGGTGAATAACGCAGGCTACGGTCAGCGCGGCCCGATAGAACTCGTTCCGCTCGACGCGATTCGGCGAAACTTCGAAACGAATTTCTTCTCGCTCATCGGTCTCACTCAGTTAGTCATTCCCGTGATGCGCGAGCAGCGGAGCGGCCGGATAGTCAACATCAGCTCGGTGGCCGGAAGGATCGCTCGGCCGCTGTCTTCGGTCTACGATGCCACGAAACACGCTGTGGAAGCCATTTCTGACGGCCTGCGCGGCGAGCTTGCTCCGTTTGGAATCAAGGTTGTCGTGATCGAACCCGGGTTCATCATCACCGAGTTCCTCGGCGTAGCGAACGAGGAAGCGAGAGAGATAATAGAACACGCCGGCCCATACGCGGAGACGTTCGAGCGAGTCGCGAAAGGCACTCAGCGATTAAGGAAGCTGGCAGGGCGCCCGGAGGACATCGCTGATGTAATCTTCAAAGCGCTGACCGCCGACAGCCCGCGGGCTCGGTACGCTGCGCCGGGGCACGCGCAGTTCGCGCTTGCCGTAAAGCGATTGCTCCCGACGCGTCTTTTCGATTACGTTCTGAGCAGATAGGCGGCCAAAAGCAATCATGATCAAATCGGCTTTTCTCTATCTTTCAAAAAGCGAAGGCTTCAAGAGCTTTCTCACTCGTTTCCAGTCTTTCAACAACGTGACTCGGCGATTCGTAGCCGGCGAAAATCTGCAGGACGCAGTGGAAGCTATCCGCCAGCTCAATCGAAAGAACATAAGCGCTTCGTTCGATCATCTCGGCGAGTCGATTACTTCTGAAGCCGAAACGCGCAATGAAGTGAACGAGTACGTGCGTGTGCTGGACAGCATTGAAGAAAACAAGCTCAACTCGAACGTATCGGTGAAGCTGACTCAGCTCGGGTTGGACGTCGGTCAGGACGTGTGCTACGCGAATACACGCAAGATCGTCGAGGCAGCACTTCGCTACAACAATTTCGTTCGCATCGATATGGAAGACTCGACGAAGACCGACGGCACGCTCGAGGTCTTCAGGCGGCTGAGAAGCGAATTCGACAACGTCGGCATAGTCGTGCAGGCTTATCTTTACCGCACCGAAAAGGACGTCGAGGATTTATTGAAGATCGGCGCGAAAATTCGCCTGTGTAAGGGCGCCTACAAAGAGCCGGCTTCGGTTGCATTCTCCGAAAAACGTGACGTCGATGCCAACTTCATCAAGCTGACCAGGCTGCTTTTGACTTCTGGCATGTATCACGCGATCGCGACGCACGACGAGAGAATGATTACGGCGGCTCGCGACTTCGCCGGCGAGAAAAGTATTTCGCAAGACAGCTTCGAGTTTCAGATGCTCTACGGCATAAGGCGCGACCTGCAAGAGGCGCTGGAGCAGCAAGGCTATCGAATGCGCGTGTACGTCCCGTACGGCCGCTACTGGTATCCGTATTTCATGCGGCGGCTGGCCGAGCGTCCCGCGAACGTGTGGTTCGTGCTGCGGAATGTGCTGAGAGGTTAGAAGCGCAAGAATGAGACGTCGTTCCTCGTGGACGCCCTAATGTGATGTGGTAATCAATCATACGTGTCACGCTGATCACGCTCAGCGGTTCTTACCAGCACACTTCGTTGACGACTCTTCGTCAATAAGCTGAATCACCGACTCTCCCGCGCAAGGATTCCGCGGTTTACCTGTCTATACATGCAAAGGGGCAGGCAATGTACCAAGAGGGTGAAGGATGTTTAGACGATAATGACGTGGCTGCATTTGTGGACGGAATGCTACGGTTTATGATTACGACGTCTTGAGCAGAGTGTTGACTGTTACGCTTCCCGACTCGAACACCGTGACGACCGCCTACAATGGAGCGCTGACTACAGTCACGGATCAGGCGGGCCGGCAGCGGCGCAGCGAAGTCGATGGCTTGGGACGCACCATCACTGTTACCGAGATGGATGACTCGAAGGCTTTGAACTGGGCTACTGCCAGACCTTACGCCACCATGGATCACAATCCATATAGACCCCACGAATCCCAGAAACCATTGGATTGATTACCTTCCCACGCCCGGATACCCTCATTAGATGCAAGGTATCCGGATAAGGTGATTG
>JADGNW010000513.1 GCA_017883315.1 Blastocatellia bacterium
CACTGGCTAGTGCCTCACTTCGAGAAGATGCTCTACGACAATGCGTTGCTCACTCGGATCTACTTGTACGCTTATCAGCAGACGAAGAATCCGCTCTACCGGCAAGTCGCTGAAGAGACGCTCGAATACATCATTCGAGATATGACCGACCGGAGCGGCGGGTTCTATTCATCGGAGGATGCGGACAGCGAAGGTGAAGAAGGAAAGTTCTATGTTTGGACCAAGGCCGAGGTCGTGAGCATTCTCGGCGAAGAGGACGGTGAAGTCTTTTGCGAATTCTTTGACGTGACCGAGGAAGGAAACTTCGAACACGGAAAATCGATTCTCAACACTCCGCGATCACTCGAGGAATTCGCAGCGGAGAAAACCAGAAGCGTTGATGAGGTCAGGAGAATAATCAACACCGGCAAGCGAAGGCTCTTCAACGCGCGCGAGCAGCGCGTGAGGCCGGGGCGCGATGACAAGTCGCTCGCCGCCTGGAACGGGCTGATGCTGACGGCATTCGCTGAGGCGGCGAACATTCTTGGACGCGATGACTATCGACAGGTCGCGGCTCGCAATGCGGAGTTCATAACAACGCAGTTGATGCGCGACGGGCGATTGCTGCGCACTTACAAATCGGGCCACGCGAAGCTGAACGGCTACCTCGAGGATTACGCATACGCGATCGAAGGTCTGCTCGCTGTTTACGAAGCGACGTTCGAGCTAAAGTTCTTCACGCAAGCTCGAGAGTTGGCCGACACGATGATTGCGAAGTTTTCGGACGAACAAGATGGCGGGTTTTACTTCACTTCATCGGACCACGAAGAGCTGATCACGCGAACGAAGGACTACTTTGACAACGCGACGCCTTCGGGAAACTCGGTTGCGGCGGCTGGGCTTTTGAAGCTCGGACTCCTAACGCAGGAGCCGGACTACACGCGCCACGCGGTGACGGTGCTGCGCACGATGCGCGCTGCGATGAGTCGTTACCCGAGCGCTTTTGGCTACATGCTAAGCGCGCTCGACTTCTACCTGTCCGAGCCGAAAGAGATCGCGATAGTAGGAAAGCTCGATTCGCACGAAGTCCGGTCGTTCGTCGAAGAGATTTATTCGCGATACATTCCAAACAAGATCGTCGCCGCTTCCGAGCCAAACGAGGATCTCGCAGCCTCGGGAATCGAGCTACTGGTCGGAAGATCTGCCATCAACGGGCAAGCTACTGCGTACGTATGCCGGAACTACACCTGCCTCGAGCCGGCAACAACGGTTCAAGAATTCGCCGCACGGCTTGAAGAGTGATGGTTTGATGTTGTTCGATCTCGATGTTCGTATCTTGAGCTTAGTAGTTTGATACCAGTGCGCGTTAGACTCTCGCGGAATTCTCGCGCTGATGCCACCGGCTTGCCTGGTGGTGGTTCACGTTGGCTGCTACAAGGACGCGCCGCCCGTTTGACGTGTACCTCACCACATGTCTTCTTGACAGCCTTACTAATTCAGATTCACCCTCAGCCTTCGTTGATTCATACAGACCTAGTACTTCAATGACAGGTAAGCAGCATTCCCAAACTACTTGACGGAAGTTTTATTACCGGCGTAGAGTAGCGTCCGTTACGCGGTGTCCCTCCCTGGTAAACAGGAACAACTAACCGAATCAGAAAGGAGACTAAACGAACATGCCTGACATCGTTGAACAGAATGGTTATGTAATGTCGCTCGGAGCGCTTATGCGTCCGCGACAGGTTGCGGAAGACCAGTATGGCCGCATCCTGGCGGCGGTGCGGCCTCCGAGTGCGGCGAATCTAAATCAACCCGTAATGCTTTGCGGCCCCGACTTTGACGCAAGAGCGCCGATCTTCGACCAGAAAAGCGAAGGCAGTTGTGCGAGTTGCTCGACCGCCAAGGCTACTGAAACGGCGCACAATATGGCGCGTCATCAGACAAGCCAGAAGCCCAATGCACAAGCGATCAATCCGGGGCCGTTGTACGCCAAAGCTCGAATCGCGGAGCAGTTCTTTCCGGCTGATTCGGGCAGCTACGTCGCGGATAACGCTGACCTGTTGTTGACGGGGACGTATCTGCTCTCGGACGAGCCTTATTTTCCGGATCCGTCCAAAGACTACAGCGAAGCGACCTTCCATACCGAGCTGGACTACCTCAACTCGCACCAACCCTTCTACCCGTCTCAGGGGGATACGTTGGAGCACATCTGGCTTGCCCTCAACGAAGGGAGGCCCATCGTTCAGTGCTGCTATTGGGCTCAGCCGTGGTTCAGTCCGAGTGGCGGCAAGCTCCCGGCCGGCGTGACGCAATTCCTCTCGAGCGGTCACGCTACTTACATCTGGGGCTACGTCCCGGGATTCGTACTCTGCGCCAATAGCTGGGGCACATGGTCATCGGATAGCCCCTCGTTCGGTTCGCACATGCGAGCCGGTGATTTTGCAGTTCCAGTCGAGTATTACACGCGGGCCAACACACCGTTCTGGGAACTCCGCGTCATCAATCCCGAGCCTGTGCAGATCGATCCCCATATCGATCCGGCTGGGCCGAAGCCTAAGCTTTCGAGGGTGAGGTTCAAGGGTGGACACAAGCTGCTCGTGGATGGCTCCTGGCTGGCAGGCGCGACCTTGAAAGTGGATGGTACGGATACGCCGGCTGAAGTGAGCGACGGAACGCTCGTCGTAAAAGGCTTCACTCTCTCGTCTGGTGTTCACGTCATAATCGTCGTGAATCCTGACGGAACGCCGAGCGATCCCTTTTCATTGACGGTCGGCTAGAGAACCGGACGTCATAGGTAATCTTGTTGGCTAACTTAACTAACCCTCAACAACCCGGCGCCGATCTTTGCCGGCACGTTTGAAATAGAAAGGAGCCTTATGAAACGCAAGATGACCGCAGTAGCACTGACCGCGACTTTGCTCGTGAGCGTTGCTTGCAACCCAAACTTAGTTTCAACCGCGAACGACGTTCTGTTCAGCCTGAACGCAGCTCAGCCGCTTATCACTCAATTTCTCCCAAGCGCCGGACCCAAGATCACCCAGGGCATCGCCATAGCAACGAAGCTGAAAGAGGCGATAGCCGCATCGAATTCAGCAGGCGCGCTGGCGTTGCTCCAGGAATTGATTCCGACCTTCCAGGCGATAGTGACCGATGACATTCCGCAGATTCACGACCCGAATGTGCGGACTTCGATCATGACTGCATTGGCTCTGGCCGATATCGGGCTTCACTTCCTCGTCACACACGTTAAGACGAACGCGCCGGCCGCGATGGCAAGCCCTCAAGGGGACCCGCTGTCCAAGTTTGCAAGTGAGCCGGTTTGGGGAAACGCTTACAAGACGAAGAAAAAATAGTATGACGTTGGCTCGGCGTTGCGCCGGAAAACTGATACGGCCGGGCTTCCCACCGTGCGGTGGATCACGCCCGGCCGTTCTTTCGAATCTCGGCTCGTTCAAGAAGCTTGTCGGAATAATCCTTCGTAGTAACGGGGTGCCTGCCGTTCAGGAGGAGAAGCAAGGCTCTGGATCGTATTTCTCGCGCAAAGCTTCCGCTCCGTTTCGCAAGCCAAAGAACTTAGACCTAAACAAAGGAGAAATCATGAACACACCAAGCAAAAGCGTCAACGCATGGATATTACCCAGTGAAGATGACCCGGCGGGAACCAACTACAAGTCATCCAGCAGCAGCTACCAGAACCTGATCAACTACGGTGTTTACAATTATCTCGATATGGTGAACATCTGTTTTGCCAACACGGTGAAGACGGGGACGGACACAGTGCCTACAGGCGACGGCTCTACTCATACGGTCGAGCTTCAAACGGCCGATCACCCTGGCGGCATAACAAACGATCAATACATGCAGTGGATAATTCAGGATGCGCGTCAAATGAATCCGGGCATCAAGATACTGCTGACTTTGGGATACGGCGACGACGAGTTTACGCAGATCTTTTCCGGCCCCCAAAGCGGGTGGCAGGCGCAAGCGACCGCCTATGCGAACAACGTGGTTGCTTACCTTAAGAACTACAGTCTCGATGGTTTTGATATCGATTGGGAATGGAACTTCAGCACCCTTACACCTACCAACCAGATGAGCCTCGTGCTTCAAGCGCTTCGCACGGCCTTCAACGCCCAACCGCAGATCTACTACCTCACGTTGTCACCGGCGACCAACGAGCACCTGGACGGATCGGTGGTGAACGACACCGTCGATTTTATCAACATGCAGTTGTATTGCGATTGCACGGGCGCGGGCGACTATACGGGCATCGGGATATCGCAGGCCCTGCTTGCCTACGGCGCGAAATTCGAATCCAGGGGTAACGGTGACAAAACGCCATACCAGAATGCTCAGAACGCATACCAGCAGATGACCAGTGGCGGGTACGGCATAAGCACGCAATGGCGGTTGAACTCAGGTGACTTTCAATATGAGCAAGCTCAGCAGATGATTCTGTCTCAATTGGTGAATGGCACGCCGGGTACAACCTTCGACGATACGCCGATCATCGGCGCCGCCGGCAATCCGCCCGTCTCGCAGATGGTTGTCCGCTCCGGCGAAGTGCTGGATGCGATCCAGACGACGAACAGCGGCGCTTTCGAGGGCGGTCCCGTCTCGTACATCCTCCTCCAGCACGGCGGCAACGGGGGCAATCCAAGCACGGTAGCGATTCCGAGCGGCGATTCGATATCCGAAGTCTCCGGTTACACCGGCATCTGGTTCGGCTGGCCCTGCGTGCTTCAGATCACGATCAAGACGTTCGGCGGTAGAGTCTTCGGTCCTTTCGGCACGATGGCCAATGCATCGTCGAAGACACCGTTCACCTTCACTGCGCCGTCAGGACAATCGATCGTAGCCTTCAGCGGCTCGATCGTAAACGTACCAGTTGCTGGCGGAGGCACGACGTACATAGTGGCCAGCCTGAACCCGAGCTATGCGTAGTCATCGCCGTATCTTTAAACTGCCGACAAGCATCGCAACCAGTCTCGCGGGCTTGGCGTCGGCAAAACAGATTTGACACGTTACCCGTTGCTCCGGGTGCGCGTCAGGTTTTCGGGACCCACACGCGCCAGCGACTGTTTGAAACCCCCAACCGGGAGGTTGGGGATGCTTCCATCCAGCCTAGAAGAGCGTCGGACGCGATCTCGCAAATCCCCCAACCTGCAGGTTGGGGATCTTTCACGGTGGGCCTTCAGACTCGCGAACCGCAGGGACTTGAAAGATCTTTCACTTCAGCCTACAGGAACCGGGCGCCGGCTCCCCGCAATCCCCCAACCGGGAGGTTGGGGATCCCCATCCGGTTGGGGGATTCGTTTGCGTTTTCGCACAGTCTCGCCAGCGATGGGTATGCCCAAAATTCGACGCGCGCCCGAGCTTAGTAGTTTAATACACATATCTCCTTGACAGTCTTAGTCGTTCAGGTTACCTTCTCACGTCCACTGTTGTTGTAACTCAAACCTCAACACTCGGTTGATTCAGACAGACTTAACATTTCAATAAGAAGGAGGCTGCCATGCCAAGTGAAGCTGGAGACATGAAACTCATGGGTAACTTTCGGAAACTCATCGATCAGGTTTCCGCCGACTCAACCTACAACCCTTCGAACGCATCGCTCTCCACAACCGCTCTTGAAGCTCAATACGCAGCGGGGCTGGCTGCTGTCGAAGGTGTCTCTGCCAAAATGGCCCCAAACAAGATTGCAATCAGCGAACGCCAGATCGCTTTTGATGCTCTTGGCAAATTGGTCACCCGTTCGCGAAATCTACTGAAGGCCACAGGCGCTTCAAGTGAAGTTCTCGCGGACGCGGAGACCTTCGTGCGTAAACTGACCGGCACACGCAAGTCGCCCAAGGCGAAGGAGGTCCCGGACAACCCGGCGACGCCGGAGAACGAAGCTGCGGCAAGCCATTCAGCCTCGCAGATGAGCTTTGATAACCGGCTCGGAAACTTCGGCGGTTATCTTGCTATCGTGAGCAACGTGTCCGCGTACAAGCCGAACGAGGCTGACCTGAAAGTCGACGCCTTGAAAGCGACATCGTCGGACTTGAAGTCAAAGAACGATGCCGTCAGCTCCACGTTTGTTCCGTTGAGTCAGGCGCGCGGCCTCCGGGACCAGTTGCTCTATTTGAATGCGGATTGTGTAGTGAACACGGCGCTGCTGGTTAAGGCATACGTCAGCGGGGCTCTTGGCACGAGCAGCCAGTTGAACAAGCAGATCAAAGGGCTACAGTTCAAGAGAAGAAACTAGGTCTCACTACGGCGGTACGGACGGTGCGCAGCGTTCGGCTTCAATATCTGGGGATGATCGGATGGCGAAGCCACGAAATCATCTGGCGTGTCTATAGGCGAAGCGATAATATGAGCAACTGTGTAATGC
>JADGNW010000013.1 GCA_017883315.1 Blastocatellia bacterium
ATGGCGGTGTCCACTAACCGCCAGGAAGTGTGCGCTCTGGTGGACTCGAGCGACTCATTCGATACCATCTCGGCGGCCAATGCCGGCTCAGACTTTGATCAACTGCTTTGGATACGCTGCGCATCAAATGTCGACCACGCGATCAAAGCGACTGATCTTCTTTTGCAGAGCGGCGGCTTTGGACTGGTGGCTCTGGATCTCGGAGACATTCCGGCCGCACAGTCACGCCGCATTCAATTGAGCTGGTGGTTTCGTTTCCGCCGGGCAATAGAGAGCACTCCAACGGCAATGCTTGTGATCAGCCGCGACCCCAACGCAAGGTCCTGTGCATCACTGGTGTTGGAGATGAGCAGAGAAAGCGTGTTGTGGTCACGGCCATTAACCTCGATCGAGCTTGAGGAACACGCGCTTCCGACTTGCGCTAATCTCCTTGGCGGATTTCGGCTGCACGTCGAGCGCTGCAAGCCTGTGTGTTTGGATGAAAGAGAAGTTAGCTTTGAAGCAAAAGCTTCGTATGACAAACTAGCGACTCAAGGGACACTATGATACCGTTCTCCTCAATCAGTCAGGAGAGCAAACTTATGGACAGAAGCACATATACTGCCATTCTCGAAAAGGAAGGCGATCTCTTTGTCGCGCTATGTCCTGAGCTCGATATTGCGAGCCAGGGTGTTACGGTAGAAGAGGCAACCGCCAACCTGAAGGAAGCGGTTGAGCTCTTCTTGGAATGTGCGGACCCAGAGGAAATACGCCAGCGCCTGCATAGCGAAATCTTTGTGACGCACTTCGAAGCCCATGGCTAAACTCCGCGTTCTCTCAGGTCGCGACGTATGCCGAATTTTAGAAGCGCACGGTTTCTCTGTTGTGCGGAAGCGCGGAAGCCACATTGTCATGCAGCGGCGGATAGAAGGTTCCACAGTCACGGTTCCCGTACCCGACCATTCGGAAATCAAGATCGGAACCTTGCTTTCAATCATTCGCCAAAGCGGCATACCTCGTACTGAGTTCGAGCAATGAAATCTCCAGAGTCACCAATCTCTTTTATGAAGTCCTTAGTACTTTCATTTGTCTTGGCGATTCTCGGCGCGTCCTTATCGGCCCGGCAAACTTCCGCCCAACAACCGAAAGAACCTTCCAACTGGGATTCGTTTCGGTTTCTCCTGGGCGAGTGGATAGGCGAAGGCACCGGCACGCCCGGTGAAGGAACCGGAGCCTTCTCGTTCAGTTTCGACCTGGAAGGAAACATACTTGTCAGAAAAAATCGCGCCGACTATCCGGCTACAAAAGACAAGGCGGCGTATTCACACACCGATCTCATGGTTATGTATCGGGAGGGTGATGGCGGTGATTCTCTAAAGGCGATCTACTTTGACAACGAAGGACACGTGATTCACTACGCTGTCAGCTTTTCGAAAGATCAAAACACGCTGACGTTTCTCAGCGATCCTTCGCCATCGTCGCCGCGATTTCGATTCATCTATAGCAAAGCGACGCCTGATAGATTGACGTTGGAGTTTGATATTGCACCACCAGGAAAGCCGGAAGCTTTTTCCAAATACATCGACGGCTCGGCTCATCGGAAGCCGGCGTCCAAATAGGCAAGAGAACTCGCGAGAATAACGATCTTGGCGTCTTTGCGGGACTTTGCGTCTTTGCGCGAAACCATTCTTGGAACTAAAAATCTTGTTTCGCGCAAAGACGCAAAGTCCCGCAAAGACGCCAAGGATCATGGCCACGGAGACGCCGTGGTGACAAACCTGGTCGAGACAATCCTTACGTGTTCTGTGTTCGGAGCTTTTCGACGGCCGCTTCGTTGATGTGCTTGTGAAGGATCGCGACCAGTTGGGAGGCTTCGACAACCGAGAGAGTCAGCGCCACAGTGTTATCACCTGCATCGATGGTTAAGTTGATAGCTCCGCTGCGATGATCGATTTCAAAAGAACTGCCCTTAGCCTGAAAAGTGTCCATTAGGTTTCTCCGGTGCGGTTAATCATCCGCCATTTCGAATAGCTTCTCCTCTGTTATCTCGGTCACTCCGAGTTTTCTCGCTTTAGCCAGCTTCGATCCGGGATCGTCGCCGACGACTAAATAATCCAGCTTCTTTGAGACGGATGGCAAGATGGTGCCCCCGTGTTCTTCGATCCATTTCTCTGCCGAGCTGCGTGGCATCGTCTCAAGCTTGCCGGTGATGATGAAACTCTTCCCCACCAGTGGCCCGCTCCTTATGACTCTTTTTCCCCGCTCCATCTTGAGCCCGGCTTCCCGAAGCCTCTCAACCAGCTTTCGATTCTGCGAATCTTTGAAGTACTCATAAACGCTGTGAGCGATTCGAGGGCCGATTCCCATTATCCCGGAGATGTCTTCTTCGCTTGCGTTCATCAAGCCGTCGATATCGTGGAAGGCGGCAGTGAGGAGAGCCGCTACACCCTCGCCGATGTGTCGAATTCCCAGCGCGAACAAGACGTTTTCGAACGGACGCTTCTTGCTGTCTTCGATGGCTGATTGCAGATTCTGAATCGACTTCTCCTTGAAGCCGGGAAGCTGCGCGAGTTGTTCTTCGGTTAACGAGTAAAGATCAGCCGCGTTGTGAATGAAGCCGAGTTCAAGCAGCTTGAAAATAGTCGAGGGACCGAGCCCGCGAATATCCATAGCGCCGCGGCTGACGAAATGGTTCAGACCTTCAAAGATCTGAGCGGGGCACTCGCGATTGACGCAGTAGGCCATCGCCTCGCCTTCTTCGTGAACCACGGGCTGACCGCACGAAGGGCACTTATCCGGATAGCGGAAGATCGTTTCTTTGCCGGTGCGTTGTTCAAGCACGGGGCCAACTACTTGAGGAATGACGTCGCCCGCGCGCTTGACGACGACCATGTCGCCGACGCGAATGTCCTTGCGCCGAATGTCGTCTTCATTGTGCAGAGTCGCGAGCTTGATCGTCACGCCGCCGAGTCTCACGGGTTCTAGCACCGCATACGGATTCATCGATCCGGTGCGACCGACGTTGACACCAATTTTTTTCAGCCTGGTCGTCGCGACTTGTCCGGGAAACTTGTACGCGATGGCCCAACGCGGATCGCGGCTGACCGTGCCGAGCACGCGTTGGTCTTCGAGATCGTCGACCTTGACGACGACTCCGTCTATTTCGTAATCGAGGGATTCGCGCTGCGGCTCCCAGCCGTTGCAGAAGTCAATCACACCGTCGATGGACTGGTGCCATCGAAAGTTCGTGTTCACCGGAAAGCCCCACTCCTGAAGCGTCTCCAGAATCTCCTTCTGAGTTTTCAGCGCGGCGCCATCGATGTACCCGATCGCATAGCCGAAGAACGAGAGCGGGCGCGACGCGGTGACTTTTGGATCTAACTGGCGAATCGCACCGGCAGCCGCGTTGCGCGGATTCGCGAACAGCGCCAAACCTTGATCCGCGCGTTCTTCGTTGAGCGCGTTGAAAGCCGACAACGAAAGATAGACTTCGCCGCGCACTTCCATTTCTGCAATGCGTTCGCCGCCGGATTTAAGTCTCAATGGAATCTGCTTTACGGTCTTCAGGTTCGCGGTGACGTCTTCGCCGACAACGCCGTTGCCTCGAGTCGCACCTCGCACAAAGCGTCCGTTCTGATAGGTGAGTGCAATTGCGACACCGTCGATCTTCAGCTCGGTGACGTAAGCGACGTCTTCGCGGTCGAGCAAGCCGGAGACTCGCCGGTTGAACGCGCGCAGTTCTTCTTCGCTGAACGCGTTCGCAAGCGAGAGCATCGGCGCGTGATGTTCGACTTTGTTGAATCGTTCGAGCGGCTCGCCTCCAACTCGTTGAGTGGGAGAATCCGGAGATGCGAGTTCGGGATGCGCGGTCTCGAGTTCGAGCAGCTCGCGAAACATGCGATCGTACTCGGCGTCCGAAATCTCGGGCGAGTCTTTAACGTAGTAGAGGTAATTATGATATTCGAGCTTCTGCCGCAGATCGGCGATGCGGGCAGC
>JADGNW010000514.1 GCA_017883315.1 Blastocatellia bacterium
ACCACGCTCGCGCTTCGTCCATCGTGAGTTGAAACATGAAATCGGTGGGGAATCTGTCCTTATGACGTTTGACTGCCTGATTGAGTATTTTGGTCGACACGCCATATAGCGCAGCAATATCCCGGTCTAGCATGACTTTCTCGCCGTGAATGACGAAGATCGCCTTTTCAATACGTTCCACCGGAAGCTTTATCAATGATTCGGTCATATCACGTAACGCTCGTGTAGCATCAAAAAAACACGAAGTAGTGATCAGACCATCATTCCTCCCAGGATAGGAGATGGCAGGCCAAACGAGATATGTTTGTCACCGAGCCTTCGACTTCAGAGCTCGTTAGAGAATACGATACACTCAACTACGACTTGCGGCCTCGAATAGTACCACAGGATCGCAGTCACAAATACTAATATCACAGCAGCCGATTTGGATCAGTCGATGGATGCTTACAACACTGACCTCGCTTACATTCACGACGCCGGCTTCGGCGACTTTGCGAAAAGTGCTGCGCCGTGGCTGCTTGAGATGTTGCGCGCGAACGGCATCGATAAGGGACTCGTGGTCGATCTCGGTTGTGGAAGTGGGATATGGGCGCGCGAACTCTCACGCGCCGGCTACGAGGTGCTGGGAATAGACATCTCACCAGCGATGATCGAAATCGCTCGCAAGCGCGTGCCTCTAGGAAATTTCCAGACCGGTTCACTGTTGAGAGCCAAGTTACCGAGGTGTGAGGCGGTGACCGCGCTTGGCGAGTGTTTCAACTACCTGTTCGATGAAACCAACAGCATCGCGCGCCTTCGACGCGTTTTTGATCGTGTCTACTCCGCTCTGAAGCCCGGCGGTCTGTTTGTATTCGACATCGCCGAGCCTGGGCGCGGAAAAGGACCGCGTCAGAAACACCGGCAAGGGAGAGATTGGGCGGTCCTCGTAGAAGTCGATGAGGATGCCAGAACCAATCGGCTGACGCGTCGAATAACAACGTTCCGCAAGCGCGCCGAGTCTTACGTTCGCGATGAAGAGGTTCACGTCTTGCAGCTCTACACGAGATCGGAAGTCGCGACCGAACTTCGTCGTGCGGGCTTTCGAGTTCGCACACTGCGCGGATATGGAGAGCAAGCGATGATCGATGGCTGCGTGGGGTTTATGGCTCGGAGACCTCGTTAGTTACCGCGGTAGATGTTGCGACCTCACGACCACGCCGCTGCTCGATCTGTAAGGTTCGCCGTACCTGATGACCAGCTCGCCTTCAACGATCACGTGTTCGATTCCAACTGGATATTGTTTCGAATCTTCAAACGTAGCCTGGTCGATCACTCGCTGCGGATCAAACACAACGACGTTTGCCTGCCCGCCTTCTTCGATGCGGCCATAGCGTTTCAAGTTGAAAGTCTCCGCCGCGAGGCTCGACATCTTGCGCACCGCTTCCTCGAGCGTCAAAACCTTCAGCTCACGGACGTAGCGCCCAAGAATTCGCGGGTACGTGCCGTATGTCCGCGGGTGAGGCTTGCCGCCCAGCAGCCCGTCAGTGCAGACGTTGACGTAAGGCTCGCGCATGATCTTCTGAACGACTTCTTCTGATTGGCTGAAAGAAATCATACCGACGCCCATGCGTTCGTGCGCGAGAAGATCGAGCGCGAAATTCGCCGCCGCTTCTTCGCTTACTCCGCCGTCAGATTTGCCCGCGAGGGCCGCTGCCTCTGCCAGGTTCTTGCCAACGTATTCTGGATTACGCCCGGAAGGAATGTCAGAAACGATGATTCCCTCGGGCCCTGACCATTTCCAGAAGTTGTCCCACTCCGAGCGCGAACGATCGAGCATCGTTTCGCGCATTCTTGCGCGCTCATCTGCGCTTGCAAGCCGCTCGAGTGTAGCTTCGACTCCTCCCGCGTGAGCCCACGGCGGCAGTATCGCGCCGAGCATCGTCGAGCCGGCAATATAAGGGTACTGATCCGCAGTCAAGCGCATCCCCTCAGCCTGCGCGATGCGAACCATCTCGAGCACGCCGTCGATGACCGGCCAGTTCTCCTGCCCGGCAACTTTGAAGTGTGAGATGTGGACTCGCACGCCCGAGTGCTTGCCGATCTCGATCATCTCGGCGACGGCGTCTTCCAGGTAGTCGCTCTCGCTGCGCATGTGCGCGACGAAGACGCCGTCAAACTCAGCGACTGCCTTGCACAACTCGATCAGCTCCGCAGTGTCCGCGAAACAACACGGCGGATAGATCAATCCGGTCGACATGCCAAGCGCGCCTTCTCGCATCGACTGTCGAATCAGGTCCTGCATCGCCAGGATCTCCGACGAAGTTGCCCGCCGGTCTTCCATGCCAATCGAGCTCAACCGGACAGCCCCGTGAGGGATCAGGTAGCTGCAATCCACCGACGGCCTGGCACGCTCGACCGCTGCGAGATATTCACCGACCGATTCCCAATCCCATTCGCGATCTAGCTTACCAAGCAGGCCCGCAAGCGTGCGTTCCATCTGCGGGCGGTCGGCTTTGCGAATCGGCGCGACAGAGATCCCGTCCTGCCCGAACAATTCGAGCGTGATGCCCTGGCGGGCTTTCATTGGAAGCTCGGGCTCGGTGAGCACTCGCAGGTCGGAATGGCTGTGCGTGTCAATGAAGCCGGGAGCGATGACCAGGCCTTTGCAGTCAAGCTCCTCGGGCGCGCCTTCAAGCGACCCGGGCGCGTCGATCGCAAGAATCCAGTTGCGCCTGATCGCCACGTCGCCGATTGCTCCCGGCCGGCCGGTTCCGTCGACGATGAGTCCTCTCTTCAGTATCAAGTCGGGAGTTTTGATCATCAGCCTTCTCGTTTCGCGGGCGCGCAGAACTCGAGCGCGTTGCCGTCAGGGTCTTCGAAGTAGAGTGAGGTCGCTGGCATCCATTGATGAAAGACCGGGCCTTGCACTTCGACTCCGCGCTCGCGAAGCATCGCCGCGGCGCGATTGATGTCTACCTCGTCGACGGTAAAAGCAAAGTGTTGCACCGGCCACTCGCTCTTGTCTTCCTGGAGCACGACCATTCCGGCGTCGCCGCCTGCGCGCAGGAACAGCCAGTTGCGCTTCTCATCTCGAATGCCGACTTCGAGGTCCAGCACTTCACGATAGAACGGCTCGGCCTTCGCGAGGTCTTTGACTCGAATCGCGACTTCATACACGCCACGGATGGGTAGCATAGTTCTCTCCTTGCCGATGTGACCGCGTTCGCCAGAGACGAAAAACTAGAGTCACAACCACGTAGTGGTTGAATGTTTATAGTAACCGAGGCCGCGTTCGATCCTCACTCCTTTAGGAGTGACATATCTTTGGCGGACAATCCGGGCACATGGAACTCCTGACGGGGTTCGAGCTGCCTTGCTCTCGGTCCCTATAGACATTGAACTCCTGACGGAGTTCCGCCGCCGGATTCTTCGCAATGTCAAACCTCAGAACAGAATCTGTTTCACTTGCTCACGGCGCCACTAATTGTATAATGCCGCAGTCAATTTCGCTAAAAGGACATAGAAGAAGATGACTGCTTCTGACAGTCGCGTCGCCCTCTACCTCCAGGACAAGCACCCGCTTCGCGAAGCCATCGACTATGTTCGCTACGCCGAGTCGCGAGGCTTTGAAGCAGTATGGCAAGCTGAATCAAGACTGGTTCGCGACGCTATCGTCCCGATGGCCGCGTACGCCGCGACGACCGAGCGAATCAGGATCGGCTCGGGGGTGATCAACAACTGGACTCGCAACGCTGCGTTGATCGCCGCGACTTTTTCAACGCTCGACGACCTGGCTCCAGGGCGCGTGATGTGCGGGCTCGGCGTGTGGTGGGAGCCGCTGGCGACGAAGGTCGGCGTCAATCGCCGCAAGCCGCTTCAGGCGATGCGCGAAACAGTCGAAGTCGTGCGGAGGTTGCTCGCGATGGAGAAGGTCAGCTTCAAAGGCGAGTTCGTTCAGGTCGAAGATATCGAGATCGACATCGTGCATGGAGACCGTTCACCGAAAGACGTGCCGATCTACATCGGCGCGACCGGAATGAAAATGATGGAGCTTGCGGGTGAGATCGCCGACGGGGTGTTGCTGAATTATCTCGTTTCGCCGGCTTACAACCGTGAAGCGATGGATCATCTATCAGCAGGCGCGGCGCGCACAGGCCGTAACGTCGAACAGATCGATCGTCCCCAACTGATCGTCTGCTCTCTCGACAAAGACCGTTCACGAGCTTTGGACAACGCCCGCGAGCTTGTGACTCAGTACCTCGGCCAGCAGCCGCACATCATGAAAGCGAGCGGGGTGAGTGCCGACCTGCTCGACGAGATCGGCCGTGTGCTGACGTGGCCTGCAGAAGAACATCAGATTCGCGAAGCTATGAAGCTTGTTCCCGACGAAGTGGTTCAGCTTATCACTGCATCGGGCACGCCCGACGAGTGTCGAGCTAAGGTCCAGGAGTACATCGACGCGGGCTGCACTTGCCCGGTGCTCTATCCGCTCGGGGATGATGTGAGAGCGATGATAGATGCTTTCGCGGCGCTCTAAGACTTGTCGCAATGACGAAACGCTCTCTTCGTAGTAACGAATTCATTCGTTCTGATTGTTGAAACGAATAAATTCGTTACTACGAAGGTATCCGACAGGCTCCTAAGGGATTGCGCCTTTCAAACTGCAATGCCGACCGGAGAAACGAAATAAACTATGGCTGTGACGCTACGGCTTGCCACCCCTGATGACGAGCCATTCCTATACGATTTATATTGCAGCACGCGCACGGAGGAGATGGCCGCGTGGGGCTTGGACGAGTCGCAGCAGAAGACGTTTCTCGAGTTGCAATTCACCGCGCGCCAGCGGCACTACGATATCGCGTTCTCGGGCGCGGATCAAAAAATCATTCTTTGCGATGAGTGTCCGATAGGCCGTATGCTTGTGTACCGGTCCGAACGAGAAATCCGGCTTGTTGATATAGCCCTGCTTCCCGAACACCGGAACAGTGGCATCGGAGCTTCGCTGATTCAGGCCCTGCTTGAAGAGGCGAGTTCCACAGGCAGGTCTGTGACGCTTCACGTTGACAAGCTCAATCGCGCCGCGCGACTTTATGAGCGGCTTGGCTTCTCGGTGACCGGTGATACCGGCGGCAGCTTCAAAATGGAATGGCAGCCCGAGCAGCAATCAAATGACGGAGACTGAATAATGCCAGAGACTTTTACGATCGAAATGTTCGAGGGACATCAGAACAGTAAGTTTCGAATGAACTACGGCGATTCGCAAACGGCCGAGCTTGAGCTGGTCAGCGTCACTGACGTCGGCTCGTCCGAGCGACAGAAACAGTTCTCACTTGTTTTCCTGGGACCCCTCGAGGCGCCAATCTCCCAAGGAATTTACCAAGTCGAACATGACAAGCTTGGCGCACTCGATCTGTTTCTTGTTCCGATCGGCAGAGACAACAGTGGCGTGCGCTACGAAGCGATCTTCAACCGAGTTCTTGTACCGTAGGCTAGCAGGTTGCCGAAAAAGTCGATGAGTTCAAGTGCAATCCCACCAACGCAGTTGGTGGATCGTTCACACTCGGCCTAAATCGGCTGTTCCCGTGCGTAGGCAGGATATGAACAATCCACCAACTGCGTTGGTGGGATTCAAGAGCACGCTGGTTTTTTTGTTTGTAGGCCA
>JADGNW010000515.1 GCA_017883315.1 Blastocatellia bacterium
AAGCCCGCAACAAGCCGCCGAATCTGAATCGAGTCCAGCGACTCACGCTCCAAAAGCGCTTCCGCCAGCCGCACCAACGCGTCCTTGTTCTCAAGAATGATCTGATGCGCGCGGTTGTATTGATCAATGATCAAGCGATTCACTTCTTGATCGATCTTGATAGCGGTGTCCTCGCTGTAGTCTTGATGCTGAGCGATCTCGCGACCCAAAAAGATCTGCTCTTCCTTCTTGCCATAAGTGATCGGTCCGAGGCTCGACATTCCAAACTCACACACCATCTTTCGCGCGAGCTCGGTTGCTTTCTCGATGTCGTTTGCCGCGCCGGTGGTCATGTGATTCAAAAAAATCTCTTCGGCGATTCGGCCGCCCATCATTATCGCAATCTGGCCTTCGAGATAGTCGCGCGTGTGCGAGTAGCGATCTGCTTCGGGCAATTGCATTGTCACGCCAAGCGCCATACCTCGCGGAATGATCGAGACTTTGTGAATCGGGTCGGCGTTCGGGACCTTGATACCGACCAGCGTGTGGCCGCCTTCGTGATAAGCGGTGTTGCGCTTTTCTTCGTTGGACATAACGATCGAACGGCGCTCGGCACCCATCAGCACTTTGTCCTTCGCCCACTCGAAGTCCTTCATCGACACGGCCTTCTTGTTGTAGCGCGCGGCGCTCAACGCAGCTTCGTTCACCAGGTTCGCCAGATCGGCGCCCGTGAAGCCCGGTGTACTGCGGGCCACAACATTGATGTCCACGTCATCGCCAAGCGGAATCTTTCGGGTGTGAACCGCGAGTATGCCTTCGCGGCCTTTAACATCGGGCCGCTGTACGATGACTCGGCGGTCGAAGCGTCCCGGCCGAAGCAGCGCGGGGTCGAGCACGTCCGGTCGATTGGTCGACGCTATCAGGATGACTCCGTCGTTTGATTCGAAGCCGTCCATTTCGACGAGCAATTGATTCAACGTCTGTTCGCGCTCATCATGACCTCCGCCGAGTCCGGCGCCGCGATGGCGGCCGACGGCATCGATCTCATCGATGAAGACGATGCACGGCGCGTTTTTCTTGCCTTGTTCAAACAAATCGCGAACGCGGCTCGCGCCGACACCGACAAACATCTCAACAAAGTCCGAACCGGAGATTGAAAAGAACGGCACGTTAGCCTCGCCGGCGATTGCGCGCGCGAGCAGAGTCTTGCCAGTGCCGGGCGGGCCCATCATCAGCACGCCTTTTGGAATTCGCCCGCCAAGCTTCTGAAACTTCTGCGGCTCCTTTAAGAACTCGATGATCTCTTGAAGCTCTTCCTTTGCCTCTTCAACTCCGGCGACGTCTTTGAAGGTCACTCGCTTCTGCTGATTGCTAAGAAGCTTTGCGCGAGACTTGCCGAACGACAGCGCCTTGTTACCGCCAGATTGCATCTGGCGCATCATGAAAATCCACAAGCCGATGAACACCAGCAGCGGCGCGTAACTTATCAAGCCGAAGAGCCATTGGCTGGACGAGCTGCTCTTAAAAGAGACTTCCGGTACGCCGCTGTCCTTCAGCGTCTTGGCCACATCCGCCTGGGCGAATTCATTCGGGAGTTCGGTGGTGAAGGCTTCGCCGGTTATGAGCTCGCCCTTAATTCCTTTACTCTCTTCGAGCTCGGCTCTCTTCACCTGCTTCTGCTGTGCCTTTTCCATAAGAGCAGAGTAGCTCAGCTTCATTTCTTGCTTGCTATTCTTGCTCGAGAAGACCTGGTAAAGAAGAAATGCGCCTCCGATTATCAGTACCCAAAACACGACTTGGCGGACCGTTGAGTTCACTTGAAACCTCCAGTAAAAACAAATGCAATCAGCACTTGAATCAAATTCTAACGTACACAGCTATGATGCCGCAATGACGAGGAATTGCGAATTTCGAATCGCGGATTGCGAATTGACTAAGGCGATTCGCAGTCCGCATCAGAGATTCGCAATTCGAAATCCGAAATTCGCAATCCGAAATTCCTATTCGTCCCTCACAGCTAGATACGGCAGTTGTCGATATTGGTTCTGAATTCCCAAGCCGTATCCGAATACGAAATCGCCGTCCATCTGAAACGCTGCGAAGTCCGGCTTAACGTCCACGCGCCGGTCGCCTGGTTTATCTACGAGCACGCAGGTGCGCAAGGATTTCACCCCACACGACGCAAGCTGTTCAGCGATGTAGTCCAGCGTCACGCCGGTGGCCGCGACCGCGCCGACCAGCAATATGTCGCGTCCGCGCGGATCGAACTCGCTGGTGAATGTGACTTCGCTCTGACCTCCGTGTCGATGGCGGGTCACTTTCATGAAGCAGCAACTGATCGGGGCGTCGAGCGCGCGAACCAGGTCGGCGAGAAACACAAAAGCATCATCGAGTATCCCGACTACGGTCAACTCGCCAACTGACGTGGCTGAACGAATCTCCTCGGCAAGCTCACTTATTCGATTCTGGATTTCCTCTTTCGATTTTACTGGTCTGATAGTTTTTTCCACTATGGCTCCTCCTGCCTCATTCGGGGGCCTGATTCAGGCTGCGGAAATCAGATAGCTGAAGCCCGCAATATGGCAAGACGCTGGCTCTCGTCACGTGCGGCGAACTCCAAAGCTGGGGGCAAACCTGGCGACCAAACATACCGTCCGTCCGGGGTCGTCACTAAAGGCCAGTTGGCTCGACGGCTGGATGGGATTCTATGGTCAATCATGAGGTTTTTCAACTTTTTTGTTTGCCGCTGTCCAACTACGTGAGCCCGCTCGCCCGGTTGTCGAGCCCTGATGATCAAACAATCGGGCAAGGCGCAATCCGCAAGCGCGACTGCCATCCAATCTAATCCGATTCGGTCTAATCCGATTCGGTCTAATCCGATTCGCGCTCTCTCCCGTTGAGTGGTTTCGATTACCGACTTAAGCAACGCACCAGGCAGGTCACGCTCCAGCGTGAAACCGAATCCGGCTGCCTGAACGTCTCTATCAGAGGCGCTGATCGCGATCTGGTAGTCTCCTGGCTCAACGCCAGCCTTTTTGAGTACGAGATCGTCAAACTCGCGCCATACCTCGAGTCCTCCAGGGAGCGTTACGCGTTTGCCGCTTGCCGCCGGGCTCAATAGAGCCTCGACGGCGCGAACGTGAGTTGAACTAACTTCCCCGGCGGCGAGCTCGGCGTCTGTAGTACCGCGCGCGAGCCGCAGAGCTTCGATGATCACTCGCCGGCGTATGCCGGGTGGTTGTTCCAGCAGCACCGTCACTGAATAAGCCGCGCTTCCGTCATCGTGAGCCGGGTTATCATCGGGGTCATCCGGGCTCTCAATGCGCGCGTTGTCTAAGAGGGATATTGAAAGAGAATCCAGTGCATCCTGATCGCTTGCGAGATTTTCGGCCGCGCGCGCGATTGATTCGACTACTCGGGGATTGATCGCCGTCATCGCCGGAATGACCTCGCTGCGAATCCGGTTCCGCGTGTAGTGCGAATCTTGATTCGTTACATCCGTGCGGAATTCAAGCTGGCGCTCGCGGCAATACGCTTCGACCTCCTCTCTCGTAATGCAAAGCAGCGGACGGATGAGGAGAGGAGAAGGCAGAAGGCAGAAGGCAGAAGGCAGTAGGCAGTAGCCGGTAGACAGACTATCCTCTTCCGCTTTCTGCGTTCCGCCTTCTGCCTTCTGCCGACTGTCTTCTGCCTTCTGCCTTCCGCCTTCTGCCTTCTCTTGACGCGAAACCGGAACCGCTGACACGGCACGAATCGCCGCGAGCCCGCGCGATCCCGCCCCGCGAATGAGCCGCATAACAAACGTCTCAGCCTGATCGGTCATCGTGTGTCCGACCGCGATTCGATCACAACCTGTCTCCTTAGCGACTCTCAGCAGAAAGGCATATCGAATCTCGCGTGCTGTTTCTTCAACGCCTCGACCTGCAGCCTCCGCCGCCGCGCGGACGTCGGCAGAGTTGATCGTGATCTGAAGCCCTAGCCTATCCGCAAGCGCTCGCACGAACTCGGCGTCTTCGGCGGACTCGCGGCCTCGCAGCATGTGATCGAGATGAGCGATGTGGAGATGGCGAATCGGGAGTTGGGTGTTGGGGTGAGCGGCTGATGATGACTTTGCCTCTTGTTCGTCACCGACCCCTAACCCCCGGCCTCCCGAAGTAAGCCTCAAGAGCATCTCGAGCAGCGCTACTGAATCGGGTCCTCCAGACACTGCGACCAGAACTCCGGTAATAGCGTCAAGCATCGAGTGGCGCTCGGCAAACCTGCTTACTTTTCGAAAAGGAGTTTCCACGAGTAGCGTGTGTGAACAACTCTGAAGTCAATCCGAGAAAAGTCGGTCTGAAAACAAGAGACTCGACTACGATTCATTTCGTCCCGTCGCCCTGCTTCCGCGTCGCCTCGTCGCTTCCGACTCCCACGTACTCCCAGTGCCACGGCTCGTAGAAGTAAGGTCGAAACCCAAAGCGACCGGCGTTCGTCACCAGCCATCGATAAACCGGCGTGCCGGTTTGAATCGCTCGATTCTCATCTTTGGTGTTGACAGGCTCGCCGCCGACATAGAGATCGAGTGCGCGTCCGGTTGCGTGGGGGCTATTAATCGCAAGCCCTGCGCGTCCGCTGCTGGGAGATTGCCGCCTGAGTTGGTCCTGATACTCCCGCGAGCGGAAGGCCGAAATGATCTTGAAATACTGCTCACCTGAGGCTAGCTGGCCGTTACTGGCTCTCTGTACGCCCAGCGATTGATCGGCGATCGCAGCAGCGACCATCCGCCTGTAAGCCACGAAGGTCTCAGGTTCCACCTTTCGGAGCTCCTCTGCTCGCGTGGGATCGTAGCAATCAGAGATCGGAATAGTGATCAACTGGCTTGGAGTTGTGGACGCTCGACTATTGAGTCGGCGAAATTGAAATGTCGATACCATTCGCGACCACGTGGCGCCGTCCAAAACGCCAGTCGGTTCTATGCCGTTTTCTTTCTGCCATAGGGACAGTCGCGCAGCGAACGAGCCTGCCGCGCCGTTGGCATCTGAGCCGATCAGGTTGCCGATTAACGGAACATAAAGACTCCAGCCCCGTTGCGGTTTGCTTCCAAAGCTCCATTCCAAACTGGTTTGAAGCTGCGCATTTCGACTTGCGGCTTCTTCAAACTCCGCGTGCGGGACAACCTTGACATCGGCTCCGGGAGCCGTTTTCACGGCATCCGACAATTTCCCAACCCCATTTGCTGATAAGCTCCCGCCGATCGATTGCTCTTTGGACTTGTCCTGAGCGCGATTCCGCTTGTTTGATCTGACCCCCGCAAAAGCAACCACACACGCGAACAAAATTAGAATCGAAATCTGAGTGAACCTACGAAACTTCATGCTTACTCCTGAGAAATGTGCAAGAGGATAATAAACCCACAATGCCGAGTGGCTCAATGGTTGCCCATGAGAGCATCTTCGCCCTCCTCCGTTCGGGACCTCTTGCGTCTTTGCGGGTCTTTGCGTCTCAGCGCGAACCACCAATTGAATCCTACGACTGGTTTCGCGCAAAGACGCAAAGAGACGCGAAGATAATTCAATTTCTTTACGACTCGCGAGTCGGCATGTTAGCCCCGAACGACGCTTCGCGGACATACAGCGCAGAATGAGGTCGCGTCGATTCTTCCGAATTCAGCAGCCCGAGTTGTTCGAGTCTCGGAGCTTCGGCTGTCACAATGCGGGCGGACACACTATCGAGGCCGGGCTGCTCAACCTCGATCTTGAACATGCCATCTCCGGCCAGGACGTAACCCACAAGTCTGTCGGTTACGAAACCATGCGTCAGACTCACAACCGAAGGTAACTCCTCGCGCGGCTCGGCAGTTATTGCTTCGGCGCGCACCCCGGCTGAGTTTATCCTGTAATGCACGGCGCCGGTGTCGGTTCCGGCCGCATCTATGTCGATCTCTTCGTGGTGAATCGGCACACGTAGAAAATCCATCAGGGTCGTAACCATCCGCGAGTTCACCTTCATATCCAGAAAGCAAACTGCTGGGACTTCACCTGCCTTCACGTAGAGTCGATAGTTCACTTGTTCGAAGCTCAAAAGCCCGATCGGTAGCACGCTCGAGCGTACTTCGGCGACGCTAAAACAGACAGCGGAAGCGAACGCGAACTCTCGGCCGGTCGAATCAGTTTTTGTGTCGAGTTCCAGTCGCTCACCGATGAGCTTGCGTGCGCGTTCGGGTTGCACGGCCCAGGTAACAAAAAGCATGTCCCGCATTACCATCTGTAGTTGTTTGCTGTTTGTCATCGAGCGCGTCTATTAAGTATCTACGCTGACCGCGCCGTTCACAAGCCACAGCACTTTGTCAGCCCGCGAATTTGTGTTGTACGCTGAATCTTGCGAAACGCGTGAATCGTTTCTCCGGACCCGAGATCCCTTTGACTTGGAGACAATCCTTGAAAACAAATTTTCAGATTTTGATTGTGTTGTTTCTTTCAGTGAGTTTCGCGGCAATCACCGGATGCGGCAGAACTCAACTCGCGAACAACAATCAGCGAAGAGCCAATGCTAACGCCGCGCAATCCAACCTAACGCCATCCAGCAATTCGCAATCGAACTCCTCGCCGGCAAAGCCATCTCCGCAACCGGCCGCGAGCACCAAAGGAACGATAGAGGTCAATTCGGTTCCTCCGGGCGCCAGGGTATTGCTCGTGTCAACCGATGAAGCAGGCGCAGGTGAGCCCCAATCCAAGGGCTTGACTCCAACTACAATCACCGGCCTGCAGCCGGGAAAGTATACGGTCGATCTCGAAAAACCTGGCTATAAATTTTTTCAGAAAGAGGTCGTCGTCAAGGAAGGCGCTGTCACAAAGGTAAACGCAACGCTCAAGAAACAGTGAGCATTGTCAATGATGATGTCGGTCACTTCCCGTCACCGGTTTCCTTGCGAGACACACGATCGAAACGCCGAAAGGAAAGTTCATCCATCGTAGAAGCATGCGCTCGAAAGCCAGGATCCCGATTAAAAGCGAGTTCAACCATCTCAGCAAGATTATGTTTCTCGAGGCTGCGGAAAAGTCGATGGGCGCGCGCGGCCAGCTTGTGGAGCTCTGATGTCCGACAAACTGAAGTTGTCGAGCGTGTCGGTATGCTTTCCTGCTTACAACGAGCAAGCCACAATCGAA